>NZ_JACFPX010000023.1:0-44421 GCF_016101765.1 Gilliamella sp. B14448G11
TCCGATGATTCTCCTGATAAGAATTCATTAGCTATGATAATTTTTAAATCTCGACTATATTTTGACATAAAAAGACCCCCAGTTATTGGTTGTCCAACTATTGGGGGTCACTTCAAACTGGCGGGTTTTTTATTATGTATTAGTAACAATTTTTTAATACTAGCAAATAAATTGCTATAGCAACAAGAATGTTATAAAAATTTTATTCTACAATTATTGCTTTACCTCGACCACGGATATCTGATACAGCATCAGGTTTATTATTGGTAATTTTTATAACCTGAATATCTCCACTAAAATCTTGTTGATAAAAGCTATATCCCATCTGCTCAAGTTCAGTTTTCAATTGTTTTGGTACATTATTTTGAAAACTTTCGATATAAATAACATTGCTTGGTAATAATTGATGATGATAACGCGGCGCCTGTACAGCTTGTTTTAAAGTCATATGGTTATCAAAAACATTGGTTACAACTTGAAAGATAGAGGTAAAAATCCTTGAGCCGCCCGGTGTACCAATAACCATTACCACATTATTATCTTTTATGAAGATACTGGGTGTCATCGAAGATAAAGGTCGTTTATTGGGTTCTATTGCATTTGCATCTTTACCTACAACACCAAACTGGTTAGCGACACCAGGTTTACTACTAAAATCATCCATCTCATTATTTAGTATAATACCGGTACCTTGCACAACGACAGCAGAACCAAACCAACCGTTCAGTGTATAAGTATTTGAAGCTGCATTGCCCCATTTATCCACAATTGAAAAATGGGTTGTTTGTAATTTTTCTCCATTATCTAAACCAGCTTTAACTTGTTCTGTATTGGAAATGCTTTTTGGATTAACTTGTTTAGCCCTTTGAGCCATATAATGAGTATTGATTAATTGAGCGACGGGTACGGTTACAAAATCAGGATCCCCCATATATTCTGCTCGGTCGGCAAAAACACGTTTTTCTATTTCTGCCATTAGGTGAATATACTTTGATGAATTAACTTTAACACCTTCAAAATCATTCGCTAATTCTTGTTTCATTGATAATAGTTGAATTAAACCTACACCGCCTGAGCTTGGTGGTGGCGCAGTAACAACTTGCATATCCTGCCAATTTGCAACTAAAGGATCTCGCCATTTTGCTTGATAATTGGCTAAATCACTCTCCGTAATTAAACCATCGTTTTTTGCCATTTGCTCTGCAATTAATTTAGCGGTTTCTCCTTTATAAAATCCATCACTACCTTGCATTGCAATACGTTCTAATACTTTGCCAAGTTCAGGTTGTTTAAACATCTGTCCTTCTTGCATAGAACTAAAATAGCGCTTAAAGTAACCATTGGCTGGTGCTGTTGGTTCTATTTCTTGATAACGAGTTATTAATTGCTTATTAACTCTGAATCCATCATTAGCAAAACGAATCGCTGGCGCCATAACTTCTTTCCAACTTAACCGACCAAAGCGTTGATGAACAGCCCACATGCCCGCAACAGTACCTGGAACACCTGACGCTTTATGAGAATATAAACTCAGATTGTCGATTACATTTTTTTTATCATCAAGAAACATATCTTTATCTGCTTTGCTAGGGGCAACTTCACGATAATCCATAAAATAAGGCTGTCCTTCAATCCAAAGTGTCATAAATCCCCCACCACCTATATTACCCGCTTCAGGATAAGTAACCGCTAATGTAAAAGCTGTTGCAACAGCAGCATCAACAGCATTACCTTCTTTGGATAACATCTCTTTGGCAGCGATGGCACCATAATAATCAGGAGAGGCAACCGCACCCGCTTCGAATTTAGGTTGAAGATTTTCAGCGGAAATAGCTTGCTGACTTATCATTAAAAACGCAATAAAACAGCTATACTTGATCCACCTACGTTTAAGATAGAACATTTTAAACCTCCTAAAGACAAATAATTAACATCTTCCTATAAATCAAAAAGATAAATTTTATATTGTGAATTTAATGAAAGAAGTAATAATCAATATAGCATAGAAAATCAAAGAGGCGAGTAAATAATGATCAGCACAAATAAAAGAAAGACTGTCTAAATTTGTGCTTTATTTAAATTTTAGGCTAAAACTTAGAAAAAATAAAAAGAGCATAAATAATGATATATAATTATCTACGCTCTTTTCAATTCATTGGCAATTAAGCTAATTGCTCTTGATTTGCAGCTTTAGCTTGTTCTTCTTTATATAGCTTATTGTCATAAATTTTTACAAATGGAAGATAAATTATCAATGCTAAGATTGCAGAGAGTATGGCTACAAACATAGCCCGATAATCACCACCAGTACCAATAAATGCACCTAAGCCCATTGGCGATGGCCAAGGTATCAACGCAATGATTGGATTCATAAAACCTGAACTTATAGCAAAGTAGCCTAGAGTACCGCATGCCATTGGTGCTAATAAGAATGGTAAAGCAAGATATGGGTTATATACGATTGGCATACCAAAAATGATTGGTTCATTAATATTAAAAATCGCAGGAACCGCTGAGGCACGACCTAAAATCTTTAATTGGCTTGATTTAGCACAAAAAGCAATAAAGAATGTCATAAGAAGTGTTGAGCCCGAACCACCTAAAATGACTAGTGAGTTATTAAATTCACCCGCAAACGGAATGGCTGCTCCACCAACATTTTCATTCATATTGCTTAGCATTATCGGAGTAATAAAGGCACCGATAATACTTGCGCCATGAATACCAACAACCCAAAGAGCATGGATTAAAAATAGAATCACCATAATGCCAAGCCAGCTTTTAGTTAAATTAGTTACAAAGATAAACGGAATGCCGATGATATTAAAAATGTCAGTACCAAAATAAATCAAAACACCATTTAAAATAATAACTGTAAATGCAATGATAAATGTTGGAATAAGTGCAGTAAATGAGCGTGATACTCCTAATGGAACGGTTTCAGGCATTTTAACTACCAAATTACGACGTACACACAGAAAATAAAGTTGTGTTGCTAAAATTGCCATGACAATTGCAATAAAGATTCCTGAAGTTCCTAATCGAGCAACAAAAGGGCTTAGGCGTAAGCCGTTATAGACGGTTGCACTTTGATCATTAAATAACACCATCGATCCATTTTGCATAACTAATTCTGGTAATGTCATGATGAAAGCAAAAACAGATAGCATTGCGCCATTAAGAGCATTAACTTTTAAACCAGTCTCTTCTTCCTCGATTTTAGTTAATTCATAACCGACAACAATGTTAAAATAAAGTGCTAATATTCCCATTGTTGCAGTATTAGCTATCATATAAAGATCTCTTACTCTGAAAACAGAATTATCAAAAGCTGTTTCCAATCCAGTAAAGGTCATCGGTAACGTATTAAACACTAAAAACATCGAGCCAACGATACAAAAAGGAACTGATGCCATTCCCGCCGCCATTACGGCTCGAACAATCTTAAACTGCGATATTTTTGCCATCGGAGTCATTAGATATTTTTGTAACAACACAAATCCGTTATTCATTTTGTTTTCCTCATTTAATTAATGATTTCTTGATAAGCTTGGATTCTTTTAAAATGTTTATCCTCATTACGCTCAATCTTTTTCAGTTTAAGCAGTATAAAAATAGTAAAAACTAAGCTTGCTGCCAAAATTCCTAATAATACGTTTAAAGTCTCTTGTGAATATTTTAAAAATGGAAAGAAAAAGTGAAATAATGGGGTATAAATTGAAACAATTAACGTAATGATACTTAACAACATTATCCGATAGAAAAGACTAGCATATCGTAAATGGTTTTGATGATTTCGATAAAGTCTAATCTGCTCAAAACTGGTTAAGGTAGCAAGCAAAATAAGCAATAGTGGTAATAAAATGCCAACCGATAAGCTCCCCATAAAAAAAACAGCCCAATAGAGGTTTAAAAATAGAAAAAATGCCGTGGTATAACGAACCGCTAAAAAACGATTAAAATAGAGATTAGTCAAACTCATTTTTTTATGTGTTTTAAGTTGGCTTTCTAATTGAGAATCCATAGCTGACCTCTTAATTAACTGGATAACTTGTATGTTTGTTGATATAGATGAGACATCTCAATAGCAATTTCACGAAGCGTCATTGTGGTCATCAAATGATCTTGAGCATGAACCATGATAATTTCCATTTCAATTTTAGTCCCATTAGCATAAGACTGAAGTAGCCCTGTTTGCGACTCATGGGCTTCTAAAATCTCATCATTCGCTTCATCTAAAAGCTGATTAGCTTTATCAAACTCACCCTTTCGCATCAATTCGAAAGCCGAATGGATTTTGGTTTTAGCATTACCACTGTGCAAAATAATATTGAAAGCAGTAATTTGAATATCCTCTGAGCTCATTTTGTCATTCATTGCTACGCTCCTTTTTCAATTAGTTGGATAAAAAGTGATTTAAATTGATTAAAATCTGAAATGTCTAACATCGCCTGTTGCATGGGTAAATCATCAATTAAGTTGACGATTGCTTTTGTCATCATGGCTAAGTTTGAATTTTGATAAATTGATGGTGAAATCATAAAAACAAATTTAACGTTTTGATAATTGTCATCCCAAAACAAACCATCGGGAATCACAGCAATGGCTATTTTCGCTATCTTGCCAACCGGTATAGCAGGATGTGGAACCACAATTGTTGGACTAAAGAGTATTTCGCCAATAGCCATACGTTTTTCCATTTGCTTTTTCATCTCTTGTTTGAAGTTTTTAACTTCATTAACGGATAATAGATCAACTAAATGATCTAATACGGTTTGTTTAGTTGGCTTTCGATGGCACAAATAAAAATAATCAGCAGCAATATCATCAAAAATCTGAGCAATATAATTCGAGTGATTTTGCTTCTTGTGTTCTGTTGTTATTGGTAAGGAATCTTTAGGTAATAAATTGGGCGTTTGTCTATGAGAAAGATATCGACGAATTGCTTGAACATCCTCTTCACCAAAAAATACCGATACATGAAATACGGGGACTTTAAATACTTTTGATGATAAATCGACAGATGAAATAATAAAGTCAATATCATTTATCATTTCGGGTTCAATTTCATAGTAACCACGGGTTGCAACTATTTTTACACGCTCATCAAATTCGCTCTGAACCCGATTTTTTAATAATTGTGCACTGCCTACTCCTGTTGCACAAATGATCAAAACTTTAGACTTCTGTTCGTTTTTTAACTTTTCAAGTGAAGCTAAAAAATGCAGCGCCAAATACCCCCATTCATCATCATTGACCTTATACTTATTTAAACTAGGTAATTGGCTTAAATAACGTTTAACTAACATAAAAACTTCTAAATATTGATCCTTAATTTCATCTATTAATGGATTTTCTAATTTTATATTTTGTTCTAAACGCACTAGCATAGGTTTTAGGTGTTGAATTAATCCATTTTTCAATTGTTCATCATGCCAAAAAGGGTAACCAGTCTCTTGTTGAATTTTTAGAAGTAAATTGGTTAATGACGAGCAGAGTTCATCATCAAGAACATCTTGAATTAAATTAGATTTACTCATCAAATGTAAAGTAAGATACATTTGCTCTTCTTTCGGAAAATGAAAACCAATTACAGACTCAATGCGTGCAATGATTTTATTGGCAACTTGGTATTCAAGCGTTGTACTGGTTGAAACGGGCAAATCAAGATTTTGAATAGAAAGTCCTGATTGTAAACGCTTAATGCTTAGTGATAGATGCAATACAATATTTTGAATCATTACATCAGATAATTTGATATTTGCTTCACGACACTCATCTAAAATAATGATAGTAAGAGTATCAAAGCTAATAGCTTTACATGATTGATTGAAATAAGATAAATGGTGTAAAAAATTAATCGAATCTTCATGGAAAAAGTAACTCATTATAAAATGACGTTTGGCTTTTTCTTCACCGTCGACAAAAATTAACGATCGATTTTTTTTAAGGGTTAATTCATAAGTCTGTAATTGAGATTTTATCTCAGCTATATCTTTATTTAATTGTGATGAACTAATAAATAGCTGTTCGGATAACTCTTCAACATCAATTTTTTGACTCTCTAGTAATAACAAATTAAGGATAAAATGTTTTCGCTCGCTGGCTTCACGACATTGAGATTGCTCAATATTTTTATCTAGTAAATGGTGCTCAATTAAAAATAAGTTAAACGAAGTTCTATCTAAAATTTCTAACTGGAAGCCATAGCCTTGCTTACTTACTATATTGCCACCATTGCGTTCAATTAAAGTTTTTAAGTCTTTAAGATAAGTACGTACAGTACGATCAGATAAGGATAATTCGGTAGCAAGTTCTTGACTACTTTTATATTCATTTTTAGAACGAACTAGTAAACTAATGAGTTCTCGTTGTTTATGTTTTATCATTATCTACTATACCTAAGCTATTAACTAAATCTATCCTAAATGGTTAAATTATTAAAAGATCACTTAAAAACTTGAACCATTTTTATGATGCGATCATTTAATTAAACAATCGCATCATATTTAGATCGGTAGAACTGGGATTTTCTTAATTTTTAATTAATATTATCCTCAACTAATTTAGCTAACTGCTCTATACCCGATTGAATAGGGATATAGGCTTGAAATGGAATACTGACTACTGGTTTACCTACTTCATCACCTAATGCTTTTAATTTATCAAACATCATCATGGTTTGAGGGCTAATTAAAAACAGTGCAAAATCACTATTTTTAATCATATTGCTGCCTTGTGTTGCCGATACCGCATCAAGCTCAATAGGTTTATTTTGGCTAGCAAAAAATTCAGTTACCTTTTTAGCCATAAGTGATGATGACATACCTGCAGCACAAATAATTAACGCTTTTTTCATAATCTCTCCTAATGAATTTTATCGTTATAAAGTTTCACCATTTGTCTCAATGATTTTTTTATACCAAGCAAATGAATCTTTTCGACTACGTTTTAAGGTTCCATTGCCTTTATTGTCTTTATCGACGTAGATAAAACCATAACGTTTTTCCATTTCGCCAGTGCCTGCTGAAACTAAATCAATACAGCCCCAAGGGGTATATCCCATCAAATCAACGCCATCTTCTTCAACGGCTAACTTCATTTGTTTTATATGCTCACGTAAATATTCAATTCGATAAGTATCATGAATACTTCCATCTGCTTCAACTTTGTCATAGGCACCAAAACCATTTTCAACAATGAAAAGTGGCAAACGGTAAGTATCGGTTAACCAATTTAATGTATAACGTAAGCCTTCAGGGTCAATTTGCCATCCCCAATCGGATTTTTTGACATACTGATTGCCGACTAAATCAGTTTTTTCATTATAATCAAAATGGTCATTACCCTTATTGTGTCTAACCACATTCGACATGTAATAACTAAATCCTATATAGTCAACTGTTCCTTTCGTTAACACTTCCAAATCTTGTGGGGTAATATCAAGTTTAATGTTTTTACGTTGCCAATATTTTTTTATGTAATTTGGGTATTCACCATGAACATGGACATCAGTAAAGAAATACTTACGCTCCATGACTTTTTGAGCCATTAAGATATCGCTTGGTTTGCATGTTTCTGGATAGATTGGTATTAAAGCAATCATACAACCAATCTCAAAATCAGGATTAATCGCATGACCAATTTGTACTGCTTTAGCACTTGCAACTAATTCATAATGTGCGGCTTGATACATGATTTCTTCACGATTATCGCCTGGTTTATAATAAATACCAGAGTTAGTGAAAGGGGCAAAATCTTCGTTAAAATTAGCTTGGTTATTGATTTCGTTAAAAGTCATCCAATATTTAACTTTATTCTTATAGCGATCAAAACAGACGGTAGCAAAGCGAACAAAGAAATCAATTAATTTTCGATTTCGAAAACCGCCATATTCGGTAACTAAATAATAAGGCAACTCAAAGTGCGAAAGGGTAACAACTGGCTCAATGTTATATTTCAAACACTCATCGAAAAGATCATCATAAAACTTCAGACCTTCTTCATTTGGTTCAAGCTCATCACCTTTCGGAAAAATACGAGTCCAAGCAATTGAGGTTCGAAAACATTTGAAACCCATTTCAGCAAAAAGTTTAATATCATCTTTGTAATGATGATAAAAATCGATAGCTTCATGATTAGGATAATATTCTCCTGGAATAATGCCTTCCGTGATTTTTCGATAACTTTTTGGCGATCCAACAGTCATCACATCAGCAACACTAGGACCCTTACCGCCAGCTTGCCAAGCACCTTCTAATTGATGAGCGGCAACAGCTCCTCCCCATAAAAAACCTTTTGGTAAACCTTTATTATTCATAATCAAGTACCTATATTTATTGACATTTCAACTTCAGTATAAAAGGAAAAATAATTAATTACTAACCAACTTTTTCCTTATTGATAAGGAAAAATAATAAATAAAAATATAATAAGGAAAATTTATCTTACATTAAGATAAAGAGATAAAATTGGAGAAGAAAAGATAAAAATGCCATCTAATTAGATAGTTGAATAGTAAAATTTGGCAGTTTAACTTTTTTCTTAATTACTGCCATTTTTTAAAATACGATTATAACAAATAGAATTTAACTATTATTTTGTTCAAATAGGCGCATTGCTAACAGACCGTGAGCCATGGTTGCGCCAGATCTTACCGATGCGGAAATCGAAATCAATTCAGCCAACTCATCAACGCTTGCCCCTGCTCGTTTTGCACCTTTAACATGGACATCAATACAATAAGCACATTGCGTCGTAAGCGCTATAGCTAATGCAATTAATTCACGTGTTTTTGTTGGAATAACTCCATCAGTTCGCTTAATTGTCTGCTGATCAAAATGTATAAATGCTTGGGTTTCATTGGGGGAATATTTCAATAATGAAGCAAGATATTTAAAATCACTACTTGATTGATAATTACTCATTTTACTCTCCTTTTTGTATTTGTCGTTTTTTAATTAAACCGAAAAACCAACAAGCAGAACAGCCTCGTAACAAAAGAACTGCACAAAGAATAAAAAACAGTTGTGTAACAAGTGAAAAAGGTATGTTGCAGGCAAATTATCAAGTTCAAAGTCTGAATTAATAGTTTTTGAGCGCCTAATTTTAAATAACCGATAGCATTCTCGTTCAACTATACGAAATAACCATCCTGTAAACGTTGCTACTGTTTTTAACATCCCTATTTTTCGATATAACTGCCATAATGCAATTTGAACAGTATCCTCAACATCTTCTGAGGTTGAACATGTTCTTCGAGCGAATCGTTTAATATCGGGCTGACAAATCAACAATAACTTTTCAATTGCTTGTTGATCTCCCTGACAAGCTAATTTGATTAGTTGTTCTCTGTTTTTACTCATGTTTTTTTAATCTTTATTTAATCCGTCATACTCGAATAGTAAAATTAAATGAATTTAATATCATTTTATTTATTAAATAACATACATATATAGAGGCTCAAAAAAGCAAAAAAGGTTCACAGTTTCAATTAATTTTTTTGAATGGTTATGTTTAAAGATAGGATTGATTAGATAAGCGAATATGAAAGTTTAAATTTTAGATAATTAACATTATATTTATTTTATCAAATGGATGATATAACTGTTTAATTTTTAAATTAAAGATCGATATTGATGTTCCATGTTATTAAAAATAAATTTTAAACAATCGACAATAATTAAATAAATACTTCAAACTCTTTTGCATATTTTGTAGGGATAAATTCTATCAGTTCATATTCGGCAATGTGGTGAATATAGAACGGATCTTCTTGCATGATTGACATGGCTTGTTCATGACTATCAGCACAACAAAGAATTACACCACCTTTGCGAGGTACTTTGCGACCAGAAGCAATAAAATGCCCTGCTTGATAATAGTGTTCTAGATAATCAATATGTTGTGGTAAATATTTTTCTACTTCATTAATGGGTTTAAGATAGGTAAGAGAAAAAATAAACATTTTAATTCCTTGATTTAAATATAAATTAAGCCAACCATACATGTTGGCTTAGATTTTATACTATCTTTTTATTGATTATTAATCAATAGTATTAATAAATGTTAAAACAAAGAATATTTATCATTTAGGTGATTATTTAGCAACCCATTTGCCATTTTCATCTTTATGATAAAGCTTCTCAACCGCCGACCAAGCAACTCGAAACGCAATTTGTTCAGGCGAACTATTGTCTCGTCGTTTTTTAGGATCTTGATACTCTTTTATTGCATTATTAAAAGCTTCTTTAAAAATATCTTGAGCATGGGCAGGTAGAACATGTCGAACCGATTCAGGTAGATCATCTCGTGTTTGATAAGGCATATCACATTTCCCCTCTTTAAATTACTCACTAAATATTGATAATTTTAAACGGTCATTGCGAACTTTACTTTCAAAACAGCTTACTTAGATTGAATTTATTCTGATTTCACAGGAAATACAAGGATAATTACTGAATTAATCCTTTTTGTTTACATTTAAATCGGCTGTTTACTTAACTTGAATGAGCGGTGAATATTTTACACCGCTAAATCATAAGAAATTTATATAGTTAATTTTTTCGTTAATGATTAACATCAACCACAAAACGCCCTTTAATTTGTCCAGCTATCATTTTATTAGCTATGTCAGGGCATTCATTTAAGGTAACTGTTTGGCCTATATGAGAAAATAGTTTTTCATCAAAATGTTGTGCTATTAATTGCCATGCAGCAACCCGTTTACCATAGCTCGCCATCACACTATCAACACCTGCTAATGTCACGCCACGTAAAATAAAAGGTGCAACCGTTGCCGGTAAATCCATACCTTGAGCAAGACCACAACAAGTGACAATACCACCATATTGAGTTTGTGCACAAATGTTTGCTAATGTATACGAACCAACCACATCAATTGCTGCTGACCATTGTTCTTTTTGTAATGGTCGATTAGGCTCTTTTAATGATTGGTTATCAATAATCTCGACCGCACCCAGTTTATGTAAATAATCTTCATCATTCATTTTACTGGTTGAGGCGGTGACCTGATAACCTAATTTACTCAATAATGCGATAGCAACTGAACCAACGCCACCTGTGGCGCCTGTAACTAAAATTTTGCCATCTTCTGGTTTAACGCCAAAATCAACAATACGCAAAACACATAAAGCAGCCGTATACCCTGCGGTACCAATAATCATTGATTGATAAGGAGTAAGATTGCTTGGTAAAGGAATTAGCCAATCTGATTGCAAATAGGCATATTGAGCAAGGCATCCCCAATGTTTTTCACCGCACCCCCAACCATTTAAAATAATCAAATCATCTGGTTGATAACGACCACTTTGACATTCAATTACCGTCCCTACACCATCAATACCTGGAACCATTGGCCATTGTCTAACAATAGGACTTTTATTGGTCAATGCTAATGCATCTTTATAATTAATACTTGAATATTGTATTTTTACTAAGGTGTCGCCTTGTTGTTGAAGTAGTTGTTGTTTAGTTATGGTTTTCAATGAATGGGAAAACCCAGTAACTTCATTTTTCTCTAAAATAATGGCATTGAATGACATATATATTCCTTATTGCGTAATGGATAATAAATCTATAGATAATTGATTAACTGAATTAATTGACACGCCAGTTAGATAATTTAATTACATTAATAGACAATTGGTCTAAAAATTATAGACTGGTCGTCTAGTTAAAAACAATAAATTATATTTGGATAAGGTTTAACAAACATAAAGTTAGAATAAATTAGGATATTACATTATATTTAATTGTCATATTAATAAAAACAGTTATAAATGTATCTAACGGTTCTGATTTTTTTAGCAATTTGCTACGTGTTACCGCACCTTCCCAACCTAACCAAAAAAATTCAGATAATAATTTACAATTAATTTTTGCGTTAATTTCACCTGATTTTCTTGCCAATTCAAGGCATTTTTCTATTTTAACTTGCCAACTTTGCAAAACCTATTCAAGCAGTTGCGCATAACCTTGAGGTAAGAGTGATTCTTCTTGAATTAATTCGCCAATTAAGCATCCACGATCATAATCATACTTCGCCATACCTTGCTTTGCATCTTCGTAAAAAGCTTTAATTCGAGCAATTGGTGATTTAATCGACGAATTATTTAAATGCTTATCTAATTTATGAGCAAAAAAACTATCATAACTCGCTATGATTGCTTTTCCAAAGTCTTCCTTACTTTTGAAGTAATAATAAAAGGAACCTTTGGGCACGCCTACCTGCTTTAAAATATTTTCAATATTTGATGAAATGTACCCATATGTGGTCATCAATTCTACTCCACTACGAATCAATGCAGATCTTGTCTCATGACCTTTTTTTGTATTACCTTTTTTGGGAAATGTCGAAGCAGAAATAGTTTGATTAGATGGCATAAGATTCTAATATTTTGCGTGAATATAATTGATCGAATTTTGAATTATGATAAATAGTCATATCAATAAATGCAATAATTTGCCTGATGACTATATCTATTGGTTAATAAAAAAAGCCTGATAAATTTTTTTATCAGGCTGTTGAGATAAGTATAAGCTAGCGATTATCTACATATTTTAAAACTATTTTGTCTTATTACGTTGAACTTTTTCTGATACTGCGCCGATAAATACGACATCACTAGATGAATTAAGCGCAGTTTCAACGGAATCTTGAATTACACCAATAGCAATCCCGATACCAATGACTTTTGCTGAAATTTCGTTAGGTATACCAAACATACTACAAGCAACAGGAATAAGCAGTAAAGACCCGCCTGCAATACCTGATGCACCACATGCACATACGCTCGTCACAATACAAAGTAATAACGCAGAAAAAATATCCACTTCTATATGCAAAGAATTAACGGTCGCTAAAGTTAAAATAGTGATAGTGATTGCCGCACCTGACATATTAATAGCCGCACCTAATGGTACTGCTACAGAATAGGTATCTTCATCCATTTTTAATCTTTTGCAAATTTCGATATTAACCGGAATATTTGCTGCGGAACTACGAGTAAAGAATGCTGGGATGGCACTATCTTTTAATGAAGTCAAAACGAGTGGAAATGGATTTTTACGCATAACAATATACGCTAATAATGGATTAATAATTAATGCCACAATTAACATACAAGATACTAATAAGACTAATAGATGGGCATATTTAAGTAACTCCCCAAAACCTGTTTCTGCAAGAGTTGAAGCAACTAAACCAAATACGCCTAATGGTGCAAAGCGAATAATAATTCTTACAATGAATGAAATTGCTAAAGACAGATCGTTCATCATTGTTTTGGTCGTTTCACTTGAGTGCCTTAACGCAATCCCAATACCAACGCCCCAAATGATAAGACCAATATAGTTAGCATTAACCAACGCATTTACTGGATTGTCGATCATTTTGTTAAACAACGTTTTTAATACTTCAACAATACTACCTGGAGGGGTTAATTTGCTTTGGTCAGCGGCATCTCCTAATGAAATAACAGAAGGAAAGATAAAACTAGCAACCGTTGCTAATAATGCGGCCAACATCATTCCAGAAAAATAAAGCGTAAGAAGTTCACCCATATTAGCGCGTTTACCATGTTGGTGATTGGATATTGAAGCAATAACTAAAATAAGAACCAAAATAGGAGCGACGGATTTTAAGGCATTAATAAAAAGTGCTCCAATAAATGACATATCTAATGCAAGATCTTTCGAAATAGCGGCTAATGCAATACCTAGAATTAATCCTAATATAATTTGCGGTATCAGCCCTACTTTAAAATAAATACGAACCAATCTATTAGTTGAATGAGGCATAGTATTTCCCTATATAATAATGTAACGGCAAAACATTAACATAATTGAACAGTAAAACTATAAAAAAATTATTATGATAACTATTTTTTATATCACATTATTCAATTATTAAGATTTGTTATTCCTTTTTATATACAAGGATATTAAAAATGATTGGCGAGAGATCATGATTTTATAAAAATTTAAAAAGTAAAAAATACCAGCAAATCATTGTTTTTACCAATAATTAGATAGTAACGTTTAAAAATTTTGGACGATTTCCATGTTAAGTAATATTTTAAATATATTCGATTAATGGACAACTTATCTTTATACATCATAATTTTAAAGATATTATTAATTATTAATTGTGTAATTAATTTAGAAAATATCTAGGCTAATCCTTAACAACAACTCCTTTACCTGTGATATAAAACTGATTACCCGCTATATAATGCAACGTCTTCATTTCATCACTTATCTCATCAAACTTCCAATGACCATTTTCGTAAATACGATTATCAGCCCATGCACCGATAACTTCACCAATTAATAGATCATAATTTTGCTGGTTATATTCTTCAGGGATCAGACGACAGATCAACCAAGCAGCACAGCCTTTTACAAGAGGAACATCAAAACCTTCTTGATAGAATAACTCGATGTGGTTATCGGCTAATTTGTTTGGATTATCGAAATAACTTTGTGTACCAAGGCCTATAACTTGTTCAGCTTGTTTGGCAATAGGAATTTGTATTGCAAATTTCTGGCTCTTTTCGATAAGTTGCCGTGTGAATGACTTTTTGTCTAGTACTGCTGTCAATTTTGCAGGAAACATATCTAATGCACAGACCCATGATGCTGACATAACATTTTCAGTATTATCATTTTTTGCTGAAACCATTACCGTTGGTCCATGATTCAGTAAGCGATATGATTTATCAAGAGGTACAGCACGAATCGTCATTTTATTCTCCTTTATTAATATGTTAGTCAACTCTTTTAGATTTTTTCTAAAAAGTACCGAAATTCATCAATTGTAATCTGATAAAATTATTATATAAATCGAAATGATTTATACTTTCAATCATAACTGATTCTTTGTATTTAATAACGACGTTATAAACATTTTCAAAATCGCTTAAAACATCAATATTTATACAATAACATATGTATCATCTAACCGAATCCTCAATGTTTTACTTTTAATACCAAAAAATAATCATATATAAATAACGCAACTTCTAATATACGATAAATTAAAATTGCAATAGTATTGTTCAGTAAATTATCTTGTAACTAAAACAGATAAAAAAGCAAATCAATCTATCAAACCTTAATGAATTAAAAAAATTTACAGTTATCAATGAATGTATTGGAATTTATTCTAACTAAATTAATCCTAATAAAACTATTTGATGACGTTTAATAATTAAACTAAAACTCAAACGATAGAGGATTGTTAGTAAAGTTGTTGGCATACAAAACTTTATCTTAACTGATTAATATTTTTAGCTTTACTAAATAATATAATTGATAAATAATCATAAAAATATAATAACACTTGGTATTTTCAGTTAATTTTTTGTAGAGGTGATCATTATGAGAAAGATAAAATTAAATAATGGGATCGAGATGCCAACTTTAGGATTTGGTGTTTATCAAATTGATGAAAAGCATTGTGAACAAGCAGTATTAGATGCAATTGATGTTGGTTATCGCCTGATTGATACAGCAACCGCTTATCAAAATGAACGCCAAGTGGGAAATGCGATTAAAATTAGTGGGATTGACCGAAAAGATCTATTTATTACCACCAAACTTTGGTTAAACCGAGCTAGTTATGAAGGTGCTAAAATCCAATTTGAACAATCATTAAATTTATTACAAGTGGATTATATTGATTTATATTTAATCCACCAACCTTTTGGTGATATTTATGGTGCTTGGCATGCAATGGAAGAGCTCTACGAGCAAGGAAAAATTAAAGCCATTGGTGTCAGTAATTTTCAGCCAGATCGTTTAGCTGACTTAATGGCTTTTAATAAAATAAAACCTGCTGTAAATCAAATAGAAGTTAATCCATTTAATCAACAATTACAAGCAGCACCTTGGATGCAAAGTAAAACGATTCAGCCTGAAGCATGGGCACCCTTTGCAGAAGGAAAAAATGATATTTTCAATCATCCTGTTTTAACCACCATTGGTAATAAGTATAATAAATCAGTTGGTCAAGTTATTTTACGCTGGTTAATACAACGCCAAATTGTCTGTTTAGCAAAATCAGTGAGAAAAGAACGTATGACCGAAAATTTTAATATATTTGATTTTAAACTTTCAAATCAAGATATGATCGATATTACCGCAATTGATACTGCGACCAGTGCATTTTTCTCACATCGAGATCCAGCAGTTGTAGAGTGGCTGACTAAACGTCGGCCTAATATTTAATTTTGAAATCGTAATATAGATTTAATACTAATAAACATCATGGTCGCCTCCAACAAAGGGGGCTTTTAACCCATTAAAAAGTATGAGTTAATTTTATCTATGTCCGATGATAGTAAAGATTTAGTGCAACAAGTTGATTGCATTCTAAACAAGCCCTATAACAATTTATCTTTAAGATTAAAATATAAAAACTGTAATATCACTTATTAATCCAGCTGTGTAACGTTGATATCGATAATAATACGTTCAGATATGGTTATTCTGAATCAAGTTGTTTGAATAAAGTTTTTAGAAAATATTTCCGATGATTCTCCTGATAAGAATTCATTAGCTATGATAATTTTTAAATCTCGACTATATTTTGACATAAAAAGACCCCCTGTAATTGGTTGTCCAACTATTGGGGGTCACTTAAATTCGCTATGTCATACCGGTTTTTTATGCCTTAGTGAAAGTTTATTTAACTATTACCAATTAGCCCGAATACCAACAGATGCGCTAAACGGTGCTTTGACTCTTGCATCCCCACCATTTGTCCATGTATGGCCGATTTCTGTATAAGCGCTGAATTGATTATTAATTTCAAAACTGCCACCTATTGCCATTTCCGAACTTAAATATTTAGCACCATTACTAAATTCCGTAGCAGCATTTTTACTAGCAAAGGTTATATGATCAGCACCACTTGGTGAATAGAACAGGTTAACACGAGCATAAGGACGTAATAATGTATCATCCATTTTGAAATTACCTTCAAAACGAGCACCAATTCTGAACAACACAGCATTATTATTACTATGTTTTACTTTGGTATTACCACTAATATGACTATCATGCATATCAAGCCATTGATGTATAATTTGGGCTTGTGGTTCAAACTTCCAGCCATTAGCCGATAAGATAAATGGTTTACCTGTTTCAATTGATGCACTTAAGCCATAGCTTTTTTGTTTGCTGTTTTTATTACCATCAGGTTTTACATTGACACGATGACGAGCCCCTTGTAAAACAATATCAAGATAAGTACCATTGTCTTGCATATAAGTACTATAAGCACCTAAGAAGTAGGAATTTATACCATTTTTACCCATTTGTCCATTTCGACCACTAGCAAATCCATTAACCGTCATATTACCATACAAATAGCCAAAATAAGCGCCCAGTCGCCAATTGTCTTCTTGCCAAAAATCACTTCCCAATTGAAAACCAGTATAGTTTCCTTTGCTTTGAGGATTAGTAATGCCATTTTGTTTTACATCAATACGTTTAGTTATAATTCTACCCCAACTTATTGGTGAATCTAACAACGGCATATTACCAATACGTTGATGTAAATTACTTTGCATAATATTTTCTGCTAAGCGAAGTTGTTCTGCGATTGCTCCAAACAAAGGAACTTCTTTACGATAAGTTTTTACACCTGCAGGTTTAACAGGTTTTCCTGTATCCGGATCAATACTTGGATCGATTGGATGTGTTGGATTGGTTGGGTTTGTTGGGTTTGTTGGATTCATTGGGTCTGTCGGATTGATTGGATCCGTTGGGTCTGTCGGATTGATTGGATCCGTTGGGTTTGTTGGATTGGTTGGATTCATTGGGTCTGTCGGATTGATTGGATCCGTTGGGTCTGTTGGATTGGTTGGATTGGTTGGATTGGTTGGATCCGTTGGGTCTGTTGGATTAGTTGGATCCGTTGGGTCTGTTGGATTGGTTGGATTGGTTGGATTGGTTGGATCATTAGGTAAATAGGAGCGTAAATACCAGTTATTATTTTGGTTGTTAAGATCACCTTTATGCAAATAATATTCATATGCGCCAACATCTAAATGATCTTCAGGGATTTTAAATGCATCATGAGTACTTACCCCATCGACATGGACTAATTCAATGCCATTAGTATTACTCGTATCAGCACCTAACCCATTAATATTATTAATTTGTATAAATGTGTTTCCTGAAACATTACCGTTTACTAATAATCGATCTGTTGGACTATCACTATTTTGAACGACGGTATCAAGCACTAATTTCCCGTTATCTCCAACATAATCGCCAGCAATAATCAAACTATCTCCTGCATAGGAATTACCAAGTGTAATAGTCCCTCCATTATGAACACTTCCACTAATTTGTGATTGATGTAAAGTGGATTGAAGATCAACAATTGCACCTGATTCAAGAGTTAATTGATCTGTATTTAAATCCCCTGTTAATGTCAATTTACCAATCGGACTGAGATTAATATTTTCCCATCCAACGATTGATACATTTCCAGTCGAACCGCTTGAAGTTGATGAGCCGATAAGATGAACATTAAGGTTAAGGGTATCATCGTCAGACGATCCACCTACGCGCGTAAATTTATTACCACCATCTATTGCAGTTAGTTGTGATATATCTGCTCCTTCATTAATAAACAATGTATCATTACCTTCTCCAAGTCTAATTTGTCCACTAATTTTAGAACCATCATTTAGAGAAATAATTGAATTTGTGGTTTCGTTTTTTATTGCAATGTCACTAGCCGATGAGACATCTGCACCCTGATTTAAATTTATATGGGTTTCTAACCCTTCTTTACCTGTGGTATAAATACCTGCTCCTGATTGTCCTTCTACTTTGCCATAAATGTTAATCTCTGTAATACCTGTACCACTATTGGTAGCCTCAATACCATTATCAAAACCATTGATGATACCACCTGTTTGGTTTATTAATAAATCTGAGGCAGTATCGCTATTAAAAGCTAATATTGCTGAACCGTTATTAGCAGTGATCTTACCTTCACTAACAATACGTGTAATACCATTTCCATGATTAGTGAAATTAATCCCATTTTTAGCACCTTGGATCTCACTATCAGATTCTTGTCTAAATGTTAAATTATTCGAATTAGAATAATTAGTTGCAATAATGGCATCTAAGTCTAGACTAACTATTTTGCCTGCAACTTTAAGACCTGTTGAACCTTGTCCATGATTAGCAAGATCAACACTATTAAGTTTACCAATTATTTCACTGTTTTGTGTCTGTCCAAATAATAGGTTATTGGTTGAGGATTGGCTTACAGCTGAAATAGCATTACTATTGTTACCAATAACTTTTCCGGCTATACTGATAACGGTTGATCTTTGACCATTATTAACAATATTAATACCATTCTTATTACCAATAATTTCACCACCAGATTGAATTATGTTTAGATCTTTAGAATTAGTATTATTTGTTGCAAATATTCCGTCTTCTTGATCACTTATGACTTTACCTAAAGTAGTAATAGATGTTAAACCTTGTCCATTATTTTCAATTGTCATGCCATTGTGTTTACCGTTAATTTCACCTTCTAATTGGCTAACTTTAAGATCAGTAGTATTGTTGTTATTAAACGCATAAATACCATCATTAAGTTTTCCGATAACCATTCCGGATGTATTTATTGATGTGGCACCTTTACCATTGTTAAACATATTAATACCATTTTGTAAACCTTGAATATTACCGGCTAACTGAGAAACAATTATATCTTGGGTATTTTGTTCATTAACAGCGGTCATACCATTGTTTTGTGTTCCTATAACATCATTAGAAGTTGTTATTGATGTAGTACCGTTTCCTTTATTGTTAACATTAATGCCATTTAAATTACCTTTTATACTGCCCGCAGTTTGCATTACGTTGACATCTTGACTGTGAGTATCATTATTAACCAGTATTCCATCATATTCGCTACCCTCTACTTGTCCTGCAGTGTTAATGAAAGTTGAACCAGTTCCTAAATTATTAAAATTAATACCATTTTTTTTCCCTAAAATAGAACCAGATGATTGTTTGGCTGTTAAATTTTTAGTGTTCGTTTGAGTTATGGCATATATTCCATTTTCTTGATCACCTATCACTTGTCCAGAGGTTGCGATTGTTGTTGTACCTGTTCCTTTATGTTCTACATTAATACCATCAAGCTTACCATGAATATTACCTAGTGGTTGCCGAATATTAAGGTCTTTAGTATTTGTTTCATTAACAGCGCTAATGCCGTAATTATTGTCACCGATTACATCGCCAGATGCGCTAACAATCGTCGAGCCACTACCTTTGTTATTAATATTTATTCCATTTGATTGGCCATGAATATTGCCTGCAGATTGATTAATTGTTAGTTCATGAGTATTCACTTCGTTAACAGCAAATATCCCATCATTTTGATGACCGGTTACTTCACCATTAGTCGTAATTAAAGTCGAGCCGTTTCCTTGGTTGGTCATATTAATGCCGTTTAGTTCACCTTTTATACTACCAGTAGATTGACTAACGTTTAAATCGTTAGTGTTTACACCTCCAATACCAAATATACCATCTTTTTGTTGACCTTCGACATTACCATAACTGTTAATAGATGTTAAACCATTACCATTATTGACAATATTGATACCATATTGTTTGCCTGTAATATCGCCTTTTAATTGGTTGAAAGTTAGTTTTCTAGTATTGGCTTGATTGACAATAGCCACACCATCTTGCTGATTAGCTGTAATCGTTCCTGAAGTGGTTACAATAGTTGCCCCATTACCGCCGTTGGTAGCATTGATTCCGTTTAATTCTCCACTAATTGAACCGGAAGATTGGGTAACCGATAAATCATGAGTATTACTATTATTATTTACAAATATTCCATCATTATTTTGCCCAGTAATCTTGGCTGTAGTTGTGATTGTAGTCGAACCATTACCCAAATTATTAGCTTTTATTCCGTTTAAATGACCACTAATTGAACCACTGTTTTGTTCAATAGCCATATTACCAGCATTTTGTTCATTGACAGCATTAATTCCTTCATTATCATCACCAATAACTTCACCTGCGGTTGTGATATGTGTAGTCTCTTTACCTCTATTGTCGGCATTAATACCATTTTTTTTACCATGGATGCTCCCTGCTGATTGGATTACTTTAATACCTTTTGTATCACCGTCATTCACCACAACAATACCATCACTTTCGTCACCTACAACGGAATCTGAAGTTGTTATTGTTGTTGTTCCGTGACCATTATTAGCAACATTAATTCCATTCAAATTACCGTGAATGTCGGCGCCTACGGTCTCTATAATGTTTAAGTCTTGAGTATTAGTTGAGTTTGAAGCATGTATCCCATCATTTTGTTTACCAGTGACATCACCATTAATTGATATATTTGTTGATCCAGTACCATTATGATTAATATTAACACCATTTGTTCCACCAATGATATTACCGGCAGGTTGGTTTATAACTAAGTTATCAACATCAGAGTTACTTGTATAGGTATAACCATCGTCATTAGATTCGAGATGGTGTGGAAGAGATATTTCAACTGAACCGTTAAGATTTGCAGTGCTCAACAGATGATTTAGATAATCACTACGTTGTAAACTTAATAAATTTTGATTTGCATATTGGCTAGTAATTTTTGTCTCGCAACTATTATTTTTAAGAGATGTTTCGATACATTGAGCATAACTAACAGGTACCATTGCTGCGGTTAAAGTTGCTACAGATAACAAATTAACCAAAAATAATCGCCCTTTTGATTGCGCTTTTTCTGATGTAACAATGAAAGCTTTACGTCTAGCATTCCAAACTAACTTGTATACTTTATTCATTATTTCCTCCCATTCAAATCCACAATTAATTTATGCTGGATTTAACCAGTTTTTATTTGAAAACTTGTACTGAATGAAACTCACTAATTTAGATCAATGTGTGATTAATTAATAAATCGATAAATTAGTGTATTAACGAACAACTATTAGTAGATATAAAACTTGGAAAAGGTTTAAGGGTTCTTTAATTTTTGACAAAATTTAAGTTTATAAAGGCGTAAAAAACTTGTGGATACGTTTATCAAATTACAAATCAATTACTTTACCTCCTAGCAATGAGCTGAAAATGTATATCAATTTGAAAAATTTTAAAATTATTTAAGTGATTATTAATTTTAAACTAAAAAAATACGCGAAATAAGTTAATTTGTTTTATTAAGTTAAAAAACAACTAGCATATCGACTCAAGACAATTTATAAATGTATGAGACATGGAAAATATTCATGACTTCTTTAAATATTTAAAACAGTATATTCTTTCTAAACTAAGTTTTGGGGGATATCTATATAAACAGTAATAGGAAAAGGCAAGATATAGAAATCATCCCTGAATATCCATACAGAAAAATGATAATACGAGATAATTTCTGTACACTTTTAACATATCGTACATAAATTGGCAATGAAAATAATCAAAAAACTCAATTAATAGTTTATAGTTACCAAAATATCAACCATATTAAAATAAGCTTGCGTTGTTGATAAAACTGTAAAGATTCTAGAAAAATGAATCATCATAATTCAATCAAAAATGGGAAATTTCCATCAATTTTATCAAACAATGAAGCTATCTCTATTAATTAATTTCGGCGACTTTATCACCGGTATTGACAAAATCACCTTCTTTACTGATTAATTTTACGATGCCTTTGCGATGAGCAATAATCTGAACTTCCATCTTCATCGCTTCCATAATACCTATTACATAACTTTTATCGACTTCTTGACCTTCTTCAATAATCCATTTAAAAAGATTTCCTGAAACTGGCGATTTTACAATAGTTTCTGATTGTTCCTCATTCTTTAATGAAGTTAATGCTGACTCACTATTCACAGCTAATGACAATCCTGCCAATAATTGTGCAGGCAAACCAATTTTGCAACGTTTACCATCAATTTCGATCACAGTATGGGTCAGAGTAGAATCTTTTATAGGTACCTGCCTCGGCAATGAATCCATCATTGGTATAAACTCTGTTTCAATCCAACGCGTATGTATTTTAAAATCACGATAAAAATCAGGATGTTCTATGATTGCACGATCGAATGGTAAAACACTCGCAACACCTTCAATAGAAAACTCCGCTAATGCACGATGAGCCCTAGCAAGCGCTTGCTCACGATTATTTCCAACAATAATGAGTTTTGCCATAAGAGAATCAAAAGTTGAGGGGATCGTTGAGCCAGTGACAACACCACTATCTAACCGAATGCCAGGTCCTGAGGGTACTTCAAATCGTGTAATAGTTCCTGATGTTGGTAAGAAACCATTAGCTACATCTTCAGCATTAATACGAAATTCGATAGCATGACCTCGAGGTTTAGGTGTTTCATTAATACTAAGTGGTAATCCTTGTGCTATACGTAATTGTTCCACAACTAGGTCGATTCCGACTGTTTCTTCGGTAACAGGATGTTCTACTTGTAGGCGAGTATTTACTTCAAGAAATGACAATTTACCATCCTGACTGAGTAAAAACTCAACGGTTCCAGCTCCAACATAATTTGCTTTGGCGCAAATGTTAATTGATGCTTGAATAATTTGTTGTTGCAATTGATCCGATATAAATGGTGCTGGCGACTCTTCAATTAGTTTTTGATTACGACGCTGCAATGAGCAATCACGCGTTCCTACAACGACAATATGGCCTAATTTATCTGCAATGACCTGAGCTTCTATATGACGTGGATTATGTAAAAATTGCTCTAAAAAACACTCACCACGTCCAAAAGCTGCTGTCGCTTCTCGTACAGCAGAATGGTAAAGTTCTTCAACTTCATCCATTTGCCATGCAACTTTTAAACCACGCCCTCCACCTCCAAAGGCGGCTTTAATAGCAATGGGTAAGCCATGCTTATGTGCAAATTCAACCACTTCTTTAGCATCGCGTACTGGTTCTTTAGTCCCTTCAACTAATGGAGCTCCGACTTGTATGGCTAGCTGTCGAGCTTTAACTTTATCACCAAGAATATCTATTGTTTCTGGATTCGGTCCAATCCAAATTAATCCTGCTTTTTGAACAGCTTTAGCAAATTCCGATCGTTCGGATAAAAAACCATATCCTGGGTGAACCATAGTAGCTCCCGACCTTTTTGCAATCGCAATAATCTTATCGATATTAAGATAAGTTTCACTCGGCAACTTTCCCGATAATCCATAAGCTTCATCAGCCATTTGAACATGCAGCGCATTAATGTCCGTATCAGCATAAATTGCAATGGATGCAAACTCCATATCACGGCATGCGCGAATAATGCGTACAGCAATTTCACCTCGATTAGCAATGAGTACTCTGTGTGTTATTTTTTTATTATTCTCAAACATGGTCGGTATGACTCCCTTCAAATTCTTTAAATATTCCAACAGGATTAAATTTTATTTTAGCATTTATAGGGATTTGTCCTGATAAATCTAAATGATATTTGCATACAGCACCAATAATCGGATACCCACCCGTTAGGGGATGATCATTTAAAAATAGCACAGGTTGTCCATTTGCTGGTATTTGAATTGCACCAATACATGTACCCTCGCTTGGTAACTCTTGTAACTTAACGCGAGTTAATGAAATATCACCAGATAATCTTAATCCAATACGATTAGAAGCAGGCGTTACCCGCCACAATTGCTCAGTTAATAACTTAATTGCATTAGGCGTAAACCAATCAGTTCTTGGTCCAAGCACAATGTCTAATACCACTACATCACCTGGGCATGGATAGTTTATGGCTGGTGATTCATTCAATGATACAGATGCTTTTATATTTGTTGATTTGATCGTTAATGTTTGCCCAATTGTGATTGGTGGAGGTCCCACTTGTGCCAATGTATCAAATGAACAACTTGTTAAAATAGGTGATACTTGAAAACCACCACGAACAGCCAAATAACTACGCACTCCACATTTAATATTACCAAGTTCAACAGTATCACCTTTTTCTAATAAAATGGGTTGATACATTGGTGCAGTATATTTTTCACCAAGTAATGTGGTGATATTAATGTCACACACCGCTCCTGTGACTGCAATTAACATAGAGCGGTTTATTTGACTTTTAAAACCACCTTGGGTGATCTCAAGTGCGACTTCATTAATTGGGTTGCCAAGCACTCGGTTAGCACTATGTAGTGCACTTTTATCCATTGCCCCCGATTCTGAGATCCCTAATGCAGCTTGACCAATTCGTCCATTGTCCTGAAAAAGAGTTTGTAATCCCGTTGCCAAAACTTTAATATCTTGCTGAAAGTTATTTTTCTCTTCTTTCTTTATCGTCGGTAAATAATATTTTTTAGAGGATTTAGCAGCATCCACAAAATGAACGCGGCTACCTGGTTTAAACAAAGCAGGTTTATCTCGATTTATATCCCAAACTGCAGATTCGGTAATACCAATAAGTTGCCAACCACCTGGACTTGCTTGAGGATAAACACTACTAAATTCACCAGCTAATGCCACTGAACCAGCTGGAATACGAACTCTAGGCGATTGGCGACGCGGAACATTAAGCTGAGCATGTTTTGATACCATATAAGCAAAACCTGGTGCAAAACCACAAAAAGCAACTTGATACTCATTATTAGTATGTCTGTTAATTACTTCATTAACTGTTATACCAAGATGATCAGCGACATATGCCAAATCTTCGCCATTATAGTTGACACTTATGATAATTAATTCCCCTGAAGGAATTGAACCAGATGTGAGATCAAGAGCACAGATGTTCTTAGCAAGAATATCGGCATCAGTAAGAATTGGGTTAAAACGGATTAAAACGGTTCGAGCCGCTGGAATGATTTCTTCAATTTTCCAGAATGCTAGATTATTTTGTAGTTGATCAGTTAAAGCCATGGTCTGTTCAAGGCTAGAAAGCTCAACCATAATTGCATCGATATTTACAGGTAAAAATCGCATTTAGTACCTCTAACCTTGTCGGTTATCTAATCCATGATCTTAACAAAAAACCAGTCTAAAATTATTTGTTTGATATCAGTTTATATTTTATCAAATTAACATAATGATTTATCTATCACTTATTTTCGTAAACGAAGTTATGGTAATTCCATTTTGTTGTAATTTTTCGCGAACTTTTTGTGCCATCGCTAATGCACCTTCACTATCACCATGCACACAAATGGAATCTGCCTCAATTGTAACAAACTTACCTTCAATAGAAGTCACACCGCCATCACTGACAAGTTGTAACATACGTTCTGCGACTAATTCAGGATCGTGTAATACGGCTCCGGTTTCTTTACGAGAAACTAATGTACCATCAAGATGATAAGATCTATCTGCAAAGGCTTCGGCAACCACATGCAAACCTTGCTGTTTTGCCCAATCAATAAGTGGAGAGCCAGCAAGTGCCACTAATATAAGATTAGCATCAATTTGACAAATAGCATTGATAACTGCCATAGCTTGACGTTTATCGTTCGCAATAGTGTTATATAAAGCGCCATGAGGTTTAACATAACTCACTTTTGCACCAATTGATGTTGCTAAACCTTTAAGTGCACCAATTTGATAAATCACATCAGCCGTTAGTTCGTTAGATGCAATGTCCATATTACGTCGCCCAAAGCCAACTAAATCAGGGTAACCTACATGAGCACCTATTGTAACATTATTAGTTTTAGCTGCTTTTAGGGTGTCTAAAATGGTTACTGGTGAACCTGCGTGAAAACCACACGCAATATTTGCACTGCTGACCACTTGTAACATTGCTTGGTCGTTACCCATTTTCCATTGACCGAAACTTTCACCAAGATCACTATTTAAATCAATAAATCTCTTAACTTTCATATTTAATTTTTACCTTAAATAGTTAAATATGGTTACAATTGACATTGCGCCCATATACCAAGTTATCGCACAGACTATAAAACCAGACCATAACAACCAACGTGGATAGTGATATCCAGACATTAAATCAGCACGTTTCCAACCAATAAAAATAAAAATTGTTAAACCCAGTGGTAAAACTAAGCCGTTAAAACCTCCAGCAAAAACTAATAATGATACAGGCGCAGCTCCCATAATTAAATAAACGGCTAATGAACAAATAATAAAAATTATCGTCGCTATTTGGCGTTGCCTTATTGTGATAGAAGGTTTAAAAGGAGTAATAAACGTCATTGAAGTATAAGCTGCACCAATAATACTGGTTAATGCAGCTGTCCATAAAATTAAACCAAATATACGCAACCCCAATTGTCCTAAAGCTGCTTGAAAGGCTTGGGAAGCAGGATTAGCTGCATAGCTTGAGATATCAATGGTAACACCACTGGCTACCACACCTAAAATTGCTAAAAATAAAATATATCGCATCACTCCTACAACGATAATCCCTCGTGTTGCTGCGCTTGATACATATTTAATGTTTTCAACGCCCACCATTTTTTTATCAAGCAGGCGATGTGCGCCAGCGTAAGAAATATATCCGCCAACAGTTCCTCCTACAATAGTGGTAATAGAGGCAAAATCAATGCTACTTGGCAAAACAGTTTCAGTAAATGCTTGTGCGATAGGGGGATGCGCAGCAAACAACACAAATAATGTTAAACCGATCATTAGCAAGCCGAAACCAATCATTAAGCGATCAATAAAATGGCTTGCTTTATGTGACGAAAAGATATAGATCGCCATAAATGCGCTGATTGCACCGCCCCATTTTGGATCAAGCCCGACTAAAGCATTCAAACCCAGTCCTGCACCGGCAATATTACCAATATTAAAAACTAATCCACCAAAAATAACTAATATAGCTAAAAAATAACCACTATAAGGGATTGTCGCATTAGCAATGTCGGAAGAATACATTTTTGTTAATGAAACCACACGCCAAATATTTTGTTGCACTACAAAATCAATGATAATAGAAGCTAAAATACCAAAACCAAATGCACTACCTAATGTTACCGTAAAGGTAGCTGTTTGCGTGATAAAACCAGGACCAATTGCTGAAGTTGCCATTAAGAAGATCGCACTAATCAAGGAAGCTCGACGATTTTTTACAAAAGTTTTAGTATTACTAGTACGATTTTCCATATACATATCTCCTTTAAACTTGTCTCTGCAATTTTTAATAATGATTGTATAATTTTTATAGGCAATTATCATGCCATAGTTTAGTAAACATTAATGTTGGTAATTAACTATATTTGTCGTTTTTCAAACAAAACATTAATCAAAATTATAGTGATTCACTCCCTCGAAAAAATAACAACCTATGTGGTTCTAAATCGATGCAAACTGCACCAAAATAATACATATAAATACCATTATAAATTGTAAAATTTTTTAATAAAAATGATTAAAAAGAACAATTATTGTAAAGAAGCTTGAGGTTAAACATGGATTTAAGTAAAAAAATTAGTTTTAAATCAAAAATGCATCATTAGATATAGGAAATAGAAAAAATTAAAAAGGTATATGATTCCCTCTTAGCTATGTTTTAACTAAGAGGGATAGAATTGATATTAAAGCTTATTCACATCAAAAATAACAATATATAAAAAGTAACTAAATTAATACTTTAAATAAAATCAATGAAGTAAGGATATAACTACCTGTAATTGCCACACCATAAGGTAATGTAATTCCACCCTCTACTTTTTTTAGCCATTTATAGATAATGGCAAAGATTGCCAGAGGTAATCCCAAAAATGTGGTCACAGCCAAAAAAAACATTACGTTACCAGCAGGAATAGTTATCAAAAGTACAGTAATTAATTTTATATCTCCAGCACCTACCAATCGGCAATAAAACATCAATAAACCACAGACTAAAAATATACCGGACGCACTATAATTTAATGCACCTAGACCAAAGGCATAATTCAAAATCGCCAAAGCAAATATAACTATGACAATATAATTTGAAATTATCCGGTATTTTATATCTGTGTAACAAGAAATTAACAAACACAACCAAATCGTTAAAATAATTGCATCGTTAATCAACTCTTGATTAATCATTATTTTGCTTGCCCTAGAATGTAATCGTTACCGTATACAGCATGCATAGCATCCATCAAAAAATCTAATCTAGACGCATTCCAATCTCGAGTGTGAGCACTAGAAAGATCAAATTTATGGTAACTACCCACACCAACACCATAAACTTCTCCTCTTTCATTCCAATAGAATAGATTCTGTCTACCACCATCAATTTTAGTCAATGTTCCATTAAGTTTTCTTTGCACTACTCTACCTGTTCTCCTTTGACCGTAAAGTATTCCTTTTAAATGGCTACTGCCTCTTATACCCCATGTTAATATACTTTTATGTCTTGTAATAGCAACACAACCACGAAATCGGCAATAGAGTGAATGAGTAACCGCTTTTTCGTCTGGAGCATTCTTTCCAATGATAGCTATAGGAGTATCAGTTATACTATGTGGATCCTTTCGATCATCGTCATCATCTTTTAAATCTTCTTCATCTTCTTCACTATCAATTCTACTTTCATCACCATCCACCATCTCTATCTCATCATCTTCATCTATTTCATTTGGATCGAAATTACCATCAGCTAAATATCTAGTTCTTCCCATACCATAAACTTCACCTTCAAAGGTTAAATAAGTCAAATAATCCCTACCACCTGTAATTTCCTTTATTTGCTGACCAGAAGTAATGCCTGAATCAGATTGTACTAGAGTATTATTAATTCTTATTGGTCTAATAGCATAATTACAAGATTTTTTATTTTCCGGGCAAAATGTATTACTTACAGTTTCTCCCCAAGCATAAATAGTTCCAGCTCGATTAATGGCATAAGCACTTCGATAACCAACACCCATGGTTCTTACTCGGCTGCCATTAAAAAAACTTGACGGAATCTGTCTGAGTCTTTGTCTTGATTCTCGCTTGTCAAGTCCTGTTTCACCACGATTACCTCTTCCCCAAACCCAAATCTCACCATTAGCAGTTAAAGCATAAGATGTATATTCATTACAATAGACATCAATAACTCTTCTGCCAGACAACACTCTAACAGGTGTGGTTACATATTTGACATCAGTTCCTATTCCGCCACTCGCTTGACTATGTCTATTACGCCCCCAACCCCATACGTCACCATTTTCATCAAGTGCAATAATATGATATCTTCCTGCTGCAACTTGAGTAATCGTAAGTCCTTCATCAACGAACTTTTGTACTCTCGCTGGCACACTCCTACTGTTAACGTTTGTAACACCATTACCTTGCAAGCCTTGACCTCTATAACCCCAGACCCAGACATCACCATTTTCAATAGTAACCCCTGTATTTCTCAGATTTATGCGAGTAAGTGGTTTAACTCCTGTTTGGGTTGATAATATTATAGCATCAGTTTCTGAATCAGCTATAGCCGACAGGCTATAGCAAGCCAAAAATAGTACTATGATTTTTATTAATTTCATTTCATTATTACTCCTATTCTAACCCTATTGATATTCAGCCTGAATTTTTTTTGATGAATTTTCCTGTTTCAATCTCAATAACTTTATTTATAACCTCAGTCAATGACTTCCTATCCTTTGCCTCCATTAAGAACATAGGGTTACCATTCATGCATTTAGTAAACCACTTACCATACTCAGCCTCATATTGAGCATTAGTTGTTAAATTACTAGCATTAGGATTTAATTTTATATAGTAAATAATTGCACTTTTAGCTAATTTTGTAGTATAACCTCTGTCAAAGTTCTGCTTGCTTCTTAAGCCCCCTGTAATTGCCTGACAAACACCCTTATCTAAAAAATTATCTCTAAGAACGTCAGCCCCCTGATCATCTTTACCATCACTAATAATAATCATAACTTTATTGTTGCCTTTACCTTGAGCCATTACAGGCACTGTCCTTAATAGCGCAGTCATCGTGTCCGTACCTCCGCCAGGCATCCAATTTGTCTTTTTTATACTTGTTAAAATATTATTATTATGATCAGTATCATCGCTAAAAGGAATTAAATGTGGTGTGGATTGGAAATTCGTAACATATTTTGCTTCCCCAATTTCCTTGTATATATCATCAGTTACATTTTTCACACCAACCATTTTTTTATTCATTAGATTATTGCTATACAGCGGTGATTGACACATGCCCATAAAAGGTGAAAATTCTGCAAGTACCGGTGAAATAGGACGCTCAAAAGTAATAATATTTTGTTTCATACCACTAAATAAAGTATTAATAGTATTATCCACATCTACAGTCCTAGTATTGGCAAATGAATAATGCACATCGCTATAATCCCCTGAGAACATATAATCAAATAGTTGAACCACTGCAGCAAATTGACTCTCTATAAGAACTCTATTTTTTTCTGGATGATCATTTCTATTTGTACCACAAGCATACTCATGTAATCCATTTTCAGCTCGATCTTGATAATTGGTTCTCTGAGTACATAAACCAGCATTAACTAATGCGTTATTACTACCATACTCTAACCCTAATGCTGGTCCAATTATTTGTGCATAATAATGATAATAAGAACTATCCATATAGTAAGTAATTAATCTTCTATGTTTAGGAAAATAGTTACTTCTGGACAAATAATCGCTAATAACGTGATCTTCTTTTAGTTTACTCCATTTTGTAAATCCAATATTCTTGTTTGCCCAAAAATTATAATTAAGATTATTATAAGGTTGGTTCATTCTGTACATAACAGAACAATTATAATTTTGCCCCCCTGCTGCATTCTTAGTTTGGTTTTCTACTGGCACACCAATATCATAAGGCACTAATGCAAATTGATAATCTGAATAATCCTTATATTTTTCAATAATGTCTACTATTGCCTCTTTCATATAGTCAAGACGCCTTTGAGCATTATTATCTGGAGAATAAGCATTACAGTTTACATCACTATATTGGCATGTAGATGAAGCAGAAAAATCGCTGATAAAAGCAAAATCAAATGAATCATTAATTAGATATTTTCTAGTATTACCATAGCTTTCTGTTTTATTACCTACAACAACAGGCTGAGGTTTCTTATCGTCATTTTTAATCTTAGTAAATTCATTAAATGGTTGGTTGTAGGCGATATAATATTCATGTCTATCTCCGTCATAATCTACATTAATTTCGGAACCAGGTCTTAATAAATTTGTATCTGTATTAGAGTCATTACCTATTTCTTTTGAAACGAAATAATTAATATAATTCAATGCAAGTTTTCGATTTTGCTTTTTTGCTTCATCATCGACATTTCTATTATCTATAGCTATGACTGCTAATGATGCTTCATTTGTGGCCTCAGAAATTATAGCCCGATTGCGCATAGTGTAAGCTTGATTAATTGAAAATGCCATACATGTAAATATAGCGGGAAGCATAATTGCCATTGATATTGCCACGGCTCCCGAGGTACACTTTAAAAAAGAATCTTTATGATTTTTTTTATTTAATTGGCTATTATTGTTCATATTATCCTCTCAAAAGCGCATTTAATAATAAGTAGGGCAAACACTTGAATCATTACAACGTGACAATACAACAACGTTATTACATAGATTCGGTACAATGCCACCGGAGCCTTGTCTATTAGAATTTACCCATTTTAAATAAAGACTTTCTTCATTAACAATGCACATAGAAACTCGATATAATGGAATCCAACGTCCACTTAACATAATTGATGAATCCACCAATTTTGGGACATATGGCGCAAGTTGTTGGTAATTACTTGAAGGGTTATCCATGGCTGGTAAAGAATTAAAATAGCTTCTAATTGAGCTATTACCGCATGTTCCCTTAGAACAAGATAGTAAATTTTTTCCAAAAGTCACTAGTTTAGCTTTTGTCAAATCTCCTTGATTCTTAGGATCTTGTAAAATAAATAGAGCCTCTATCTGTAAAGCAATTTCACGATTATTCAATAGTGAACTTGCTAATCTGCCCATTTCATTGACTTGTTGTGAATCAAATAACTCACTAGAAACATAACACGCATTCCTACTTGAACATAAACCTGCCCTATTAACATCATTAATATTTTTTATTTTATCTTTATATAAAGTTGATCTTTCACGAAAAACAGATGCTACAGTATAATTTGCACGTTCTAATTTATTTTGTAACATAATAGATGTGTATACATCATAAATAATGAATACTATGATTGAAAACAATAAGAAACAAATTGCAAACTCGATTGATAATGCTCCATTTTTATTATGGAAAAAGCTTTTAGAATATTTCATTATTACTCATTTCCTTTGTATTCCATTTCACTTTTAATAAACTCACGGTAAACAACTGTTTTTCTAGTCAAAGCTGTGTCAAGAAAACTAAAAAACTCGGAAAATACTACTGAATATTGATATCTCAAATCAAATAACAATATGTGAGTTTCATCAGTAAGAGTTGTTTGACAGGTGTCACGAATAATATTATTCACCTCTTTACAATACATTACAGTGATATTAATTTGGTTAGAATTAGCAATATAAGGCCATAATGGAACTTCAGATTGAACTAGACCTTCTATTTTCTCAGCATAATCGTCTTGTTCAGTGATAGCGGCTTGTCTTGTTATTTCTGTAGTCATTAAATCTAAAGCCGAGCCAATAATCATAACTCGGCTAAATTCAAATGCTATCAAAAAAAGAATAAGTAAAAACGGAAAAATAACGGCAAATTGTATTGAAACAACTCCATTCTTTTGACTAAAAAACAATCCCCAATATTTCAACATGATTTTTTCTCTATTCTGCCTTAAAAATTATTTTTCTTTTTCCTTAATAACGAAAAAAAAGCTTTCTGCTGTTTATCATCCATTACTTTATTACCAATAATAGCAGCCGCTATTTCTCTTATTTCAGCACTGTCATTAGCTTTCTTAAATTTATTAATACTTGGTATAAATTTACGAGTGAAATCAATTTTCCGTTCTAAAAAATCTTCAATATCAGAATCACGTAAAGCACTTTTTTTATCATAAGGAATATCATCATTTAGACAAATTAAAAAACGCTTATTGAGTAAATCAAAATTTGTAGCACTTGCACGCGTGATTTCTGTTAACATCTTCTTAGCAACTTTAATAGAGTAAGGATCTCTATTTATCACAATGAAAATAATATTAGAAAATGTAATAATTTCTTCAAAATGCTTAAACGATGAAGCTAACCCCATATTTTGATCAATAATCGTAATATTGAACTCTCCAGAATTGAGGTCTTTATAGTTCCATGCTTTTTCATTAGTTTCCACTTTAACCTGTAAAGAATGCCCAACATCGATTATCGAGCCATCGTCAGGTATTGGCATTTCAAACAAAAAATCCGCATTCGAACTTGTTGTTGCACCTTGTATATAAAGAAGCGGGTAATTAGTTAACTCACTAATTTTCCTAAGAGTATGAACAACCAATGATGAAGTTCCAATTCCTCCTTTACAACCTAAGAAGCTAATTACACTCCCCACTCTCTGACTTGAACCAGGAGGTGTCATGCTTCTCTTATGCAAAATATCAGGAATTTTTTCTAATTGGCTATTTTCCAATAAGAAATGTATTCCTTTTTTTGATAAAAATTCGGAGAACTGAATTGAATCGTAACTACCAACAAGTACTGTTGTTGCTTGAATAGGAATACAACGATTAATATTTTCAGATATTTGTTCAGCATCATCAGCATTTTGGATATCTACAATAATTGCATCAAACTTATTCCAACTCGGTGTTTCTGTCAATTCAGATAATGTTAATGAAATAATTTCCATACCCAATATGTTATATAGAAATAATACAGAACGAACCTTTTCAATCAATTCAGTTCTTTTACTTACAATTGCTACCTTATAGCCAGATATCCGTCCAACAACATATTCTTGTGAAGGAGAATTTGCTGATGCATCTGTATCTTGTTTATTGCCAAATAATTGCATAAGAATCCCAATAACCTTTTATTCAATAAAGCCCATGTCATTAATAAATTTTTCACTTTCGTTAGAAGCTGGCACCGTTTTATTTCTTTCTTTATTAAGATTATTTTTAATATTAAAGAAACTATTGATTACATCAGTCCGCTCTATAGTTGGTAATTCAATACTGTCAAAACTACTTTTTGGTGTTACTAAATTTACTGTTGCAAAAACAACCATCTCAGATTTAGAACGACTCGTTGTTGAACTTCGTGCTAATGCACCTAAAATTGGAATATCACTAATAAAAGGAAGACGAGATAATTGTTCTTGATCATTTTCATTAATTAATCCTGCAATAACAAAACTATCACCATCAGATAAATCAATCGTCGATCTTGTTTTTCGAGATGTCAATGTAGGAATATTATAGTCATTAAAAGCATAAGAACCAGAAATTGAACTTACTTCATTTTCCATGAACAACCTTATACGTTTATCATTATTTACTTTTGTACTAATATTCAACCTAATACCGTATTCTTTATAAGTAATATTGGCATCACCATCTTTATTTTTAGTTACAATAGGAATCTCACCGCCAACTAAAAATGATGCACTTTCACCAGAGAGTACAGATAAATTAGGTTGTGCTAATACTTTAGCCAAACGATCATTTTTTACTGCACGAATCATAGTAGCAATATTATGTATATTCAGGCCTTTTCTTATACCTAATAGTGAAAACTCACCAATCGAGTTGGTAACTGACTCACCACTTATCATGCTGTCGAGAGTCAAACTTTGCCATTCAATACCTAGTGAATCGGTAAAATCCTTGCTAACTTCAACAAAAGTCAATTGTACGTTAACCTGATACTCTTCTATAACTCTGATATTATCAATTATATTACTGTAAGTATAATAATCTTGAAATGTAAGAAGCTGATTACCAGAACCCCCACCTCCATTATCGAATTCCTGCCTCACTCGCTCTGCATTTTGCCCGATTGAAGACCCTATAAGAGCCAAAATTTGGCCTTTTGTTGTAGTATCAGGTGCAGTACCACTTAATACATATACAAATTTATTTGCGTCACCACTATCATAACGATCGATTGTTATACTACTATTTGGGAAATTTTGCGCTAGCCTATTTGTAATTTGATATAAAAGTGGATCGACATTAATAGTATCATTAATAACAATATTATTTTCACTATCATAAACAATTAAACTTGCTCTTCCGTTTGATCTTCCATATATAATCAGTGATTTACCATCAATAACTTCATAGTTTGCTATACTATCTTGGCTAATAAATACGGTACCGACATTTTCAGGTAACACAAGTGTTTTACTTTGTCCGATCTGTAAATTATGAATATTAGCAAAAGCCAACGAAGAGAAGCCAATCGATAATAAGCAGATTATAGGTTTGATCATATTAGTAATTGATTTAGTTCTTATTAGCATTCTTAGTTACCTTTTAACAGATTAATTCGTGTCCCTGAAAAAATATCTTTTTCAGATAGAGGCCAATTTTTTTCTTTATCACTTAAAAGACGTAATCCATCTTCAACATTTTTCTTGAAAGTACTTGGATACATAATAATTGTAGAGTTCGTCATTAATGTTCTTAATAATTTAATTTCCTGATTCGAAAGTTCTAATTGAACTTGGGCAATATTGTTTCTGTTATAATTATTGTCCATCTCTTCTTCTACTTCAAAAAATAAAATTTTCTTTCCGACAATAATTGGTTTTATACGATTTTTAACAAAATCACGACTAGGTGAAACTAATTTATCTTCTCTAATATTCGCTGTTTTTTCTGTTTCATCACCATAAAAAACATAAAGATCAACAAGATCGCCTCCTTTAAGATTTTTTATTAAATAAGAATCGATTGGATCTATTGTAAATGGAAACATATAATTGCCATCTTTTAATGCTAACAACAGATAATCTTCTGAATTCGGGGATGCAATAAGACCTTCTTCAATTATAGTATCTTTTGCAATATGATTTCTCACAACATGAGCATCAATCCCTGTTGCATCAGTTATAAATTTAGGTCTTTCTTTATTGATAGCAACTTCAATTGATTTAAAATAGTAATCATCTTTTGTCAAGATCGTTTTTTTATCAATATCATGTTTTGCTACTGCAACATTAATAACCTCAGTTTTAGGCTCTTCCTGTTTAGGAGGAGGTTCAATGGCGACTGCTGTATCCGGCGGTGCAACAGTTGGAGGAGCCGACTTAGTAAAAAGTAAGGCTAATCCCACAACCATCATAGCTAAATATAAAACAATTAATTTTTTATCTTTCATGCAAACTCCACTCCGTACTATATTATTTTTTTACTTTTTCCGTTGCACTTATTTCTTTTCTAATGAAAAATCAAAAGCATAACAGTGATTTTTCCCTTTAGAATTAGATCCAACATAAAAATCTTTCACTATTGATTTTTGTTTAGTTTTTATTTGAAGAATTAATGTTTTTTCAGCGGTTAAGGTTCCTGTAATAGTAGTAAAATCACGATCACTACTAGAAATACGTTTGATAATATTATTAATTCCTTCAGCAGGTAGTGTCACATCATAGAATGATAATTTAAATTCTGTTGGAGAAATTTGTTCAACTGAGTAATCTTTCTTACTCAATTTATTTTCTGTTTCAAAAGTAATCCGGCTAAACTTTCCATGCTCCCCTGCGCGAACCGCTAATATAGTTGACTTAGTAGATATTTTTTGATCGGTTTGTTTATTTTGTTTCAGAGTAACAGGTGTAACATCTGATGCTGAGTCAGTCGTAGTCGATGAATCGGCTGCATCTAGTTTAGTTATATTTGATAATTTGTTAGCATCAACATTTGATTTAGCTGGAGTTACAGATTTTATTGATTTAGGTTCATTTTTATCTTTAATAGTAACTTCTGTTTTCGTATTGGAAGCTAACTGTTCTGCAGCTTTCTCGATTGTATATTGTTTTTGGTTATCGCTTTGTGAAGGTTTAACTTCATTAAAGTTAATAGCATCTATTGGCTCGATTTGTCTTAATTCTTGAATTAAAATATCTGGTTCGTTAGATAGTTTATGCGCAATGCAAAACGACCTAGCCAATTGCATTCTATCCAATTTTACTAATGTAAAAAGTAAATTATGAAGAATGGTTTGATCTCGATATCCTTTAGTATATAAAATATTGAGCTGTTTATAAGCTTCACTATATTCTTTATTTAAGATCGATAGCATGGCTAAATTATTGGTAACTTTATTTTCATCATAAAAGTTTTCTCTAGCTTCATGAAATGCGAATCGTGCAGCATCATATTGTCTTTTTTTCAGCAATACAATACCTTTTACATTATGTGCTTCTCCATTTTTACTATCAATTTCAATTGCTCTATTTAAATACTCCAATGCTGTATCATTGTGACCTAATCTAGATTCAACATGGCCGTACAAAATAAGAATACCATCATTTTTGGTATTTTTTATAATCGGTTCTAAAACTCTTTTTACCGCATTAAAATCATTCGAAAGATAATAAGCTCTAGCAAGTTTATGTCTTGTATCTTCTGTATCCTCACGTTTTAAGCGCTGTCTATACAATTCAATTAAACCACCATAATTCTTCGTTGTTTCGTTAATATAAATTTTCTGTTGTTCGTCCATATCATATTTTAATGTGCTATTTTGACATCCAACAGCAAAAAATAACATTGAGCATACAACCATAAATTTTGGTTCGAATAACCTACTTGATTTACAGCATCTTGAAAAATAATTCATTATCTTTATATCCTATTAAACGTTGACACAATACTCATAAAAACAGGTCCTGCAATAATCACAAGAACTGGCGCTAGAAAAAATACCATCGTTGGTATAGTTAACTTAGCGGCAAGTGCAGCGATCTGTTCTTCTATAGTTAATCTCTGCATCTCTCGCATCTCAGCTGATAAATCTAGCAAAGTATCATAAATTGAATTACCATAACTGATACTTCTTCTTAATGTTACACAAAACATTCTCATTTCTTTACTAGGCACTTCACGCTGAATTAGATCAATTGAAAGCTCAATACCATTAACGTCCATCATTAAACAAGCTCTTTCTAAAATAGCTGCAATATCTCTATTGATCGGTTTAACTCTTGTACTTAAATATCTAAAGCAACTTTCTACTGTCATACCAGATCTAACCATAATCGCCATCATATCAATAACTAACGGTAAATCCCGTGAAACTTTTTTGATCTTTCTATTTGTCTGTCTTTTAACAAGAAGATCCGGAACAATGATGACGAAAACGACAATGAATAACAAAACAATCAATAATACATTTGAATCAATTTCAATAAATTGAACAATTTGATTCATCAAATAAAAAATAGAAAATACAATAATAATAGCATATATTTTCCAGCTATTTTTATCCTGAAAACTTCTTAAAAAACTTATTGTTACACTATTTTTTGCAACAATTTTCTCAAAAGCAACATTTTTTTCATTTACATGTTTTTTAGGAATATTTCTTTCTTGGCTTTCATTATTTAATATTAAACCAATTTTTTCTTTATTTCGAAACAGTGAATAGGTAATAAACAACTCTCTACAGCCAATAGCGATGAGAAGAATTGATATTGATATATTTAATAAGATATTCATAATTATATAATTTTATTAATCCAACTTTTGATAATTAGAAAACCGATAACAACACTGCCTATAACATAGTAAATAATATAATGACCTCCATCAGTGCTGGTCAAAATACGATAATTGTCTTCTGAGACGAGCCTGAGTATTCCGATAAAGCCAAAAGGCATAGCTCCTAATATCCACATGGTCATTCTTAATTCAGCCGTTTTACCATCTCTAGTTTTGGCCATAATTCGATTATCTGTTAACATTTTACTTAATCGACTAAAAATTTCTTTTAATTCCCCCCCACTATCAAGATTAACCATTACAGTCAGAATAAAAAAGTAATATTCTGGAAATGGGAGTTGCTGATAAGAATTAATCAAAACATTTTCAACGCTATCCCCTACTTCCAATCTGTCACTAACCTCTTGCAATGTTTTGCCAACAATTCCTTCGATAGAAGCCCCACAATTTTTAAAGGTTGTAGTTATTGCATAACCAGAAGCAACAAGACCAGTAATAATAGTTAATGCCTCTGGAAAATTTGCATAAAAATCTGCTTTAAGTTTTCTTTTTCTAAAAATACAAATGACAGCTATAGTAAAAATAAGACTTAAAGGGATTACAATATAATTGTCGTAACCGACATATTTCTTATTTAAAAAAATACCTGCAACAGTTCCCGCTAAAATATAACCAATAGTTTTAGACTTAGATTCTCCCGTCATTAGTAGGCGAAAGTTAAATTTCAACCAAGCATTAATACCAAACAATACCTGATCTGAAAAAGATTTTTCTCGATCTGCAAGTTGACTTTCGAGCAAACTCAATATCGATACACTTTTAGGCTCAACATTATTGAAAACCTGCAAACGCCCCCTACGACGACGTAATGCAAGAAGATTAATAAGAGCTGCAAAAATAAGTGCTATCGAAAGTACAATAATCATGATTCAATCCCCATTGCACTTAACATCAGTTTTTCTAAAATATCTGACATTTCATAATATTGAGCGCTTTCATAAAGTGCTGAACGTTTAACTAAACCATTACAGACAAATTCACCTTGAATTTTCCCATTAGGATCTCTTTCGTCATTAACACGAAATTCAAATACATCTTGGGTAACAATATTACCTGATTCTAATCCAATAATTTCCGTGATACTCATTACTTTTCGTTGACCATCCGGAAGACGTGAGACTTGAATAATAAAATTCACAGATGAACTGATATAGCGTTTAATCGCAGCAATAGGTAACTCGGACTGAGCCATAATAATCATACTTTCCAAGCGAGCCAATGCATCTTTTGCAGTATTAGCATGAAGTGTCGACATTGAACCACTGTGACCTGTGTTCATAGCTTGTAACATCTCAAACGCTTCTTCACCACGGCATTCACCCAAAATAATTCGATCCGGTCTCATACGCAAAGCATTTACTAAAAGATCTCGCATGGTTACTTTGCCACGCCCATCTTCACCACCACTTTTAGTTTCCATTCTAACTACATGTTCTTGTTGAAGTCTTAATTCTGCAGCATCTTCAAGTGTAATGGTTCGTTCATGTTCACCAATAAATCCAGACAGAGCATTAAGCATAGTTGTTTTACCTGAGCCTGTTCCGCCCGATATAATAATATTCATCCGACAACGAGCTGCAATCACTAAAAAATTTGCCATATGTTCGTTCAATGAACCGAATCTAATTAAGTCATGAAATGTTCGGTGACCATTACCGAATTTACGAATTGACATTGATGTACCATCAATGGCTATTGGGGGAATAACAACATTGAGACGACTTCCATCAGGCATTCTCGAGTCGACCAACGGGTGGGATTCATCGATATTTTTTCCTACTTTATTTACTAACCGTCTTGCAATATCAAGTAGCTGGCGTTCACTAATAAAAAATTTATCAGTTTTACTAAGAATTCCCCCTCGCTCAATATAAATGCTATTAGGACCGTTTACTAAAATATCATTGACAGTTTCATCTTTCATTAAGGAATCAATTGGACCATAACCTACAATTTCATCACAAATCATACCAGCTAATACATTCGATTCATCAGCTGTAATGTAAGCACTGCCTGAATTAATGATATCACGGATTATAGTCTGTATTTCACGTAAAACTCGGTTAGGTTCTTTTTTAAATTGATCTATTAAATCAAGATCTAGGACTTGGAATACTAAATCACGAACCTTTCCCCATTCATTAGAAAACTTAAATTGTTCATTAGCCATAGCGTTTTTGTTTGAGCCCCTAATTAACAAAAGCTACTAGCAAAAATATTACACTGGTAACTTCTATCTTATAAATTGAAACGAGAATAAACTACTTTAAACAATCACTCCCTTATCCTCTCATTGAAAAGAATAAGTTGATATTAAAATAACGGTTAACCGCTAATACTCTAATCATTGATTCCTGTGTAACTTGGATTTCAATGAATCTAATATCTCATTTAACATATCATGTAGAGAACTACTGCCTTTATGATAGTTAAAATTACCGCTGAAACATCAGCTAAAACGATTGTATATTCGTTAGCAGTTACATTGCATACATTTTTGATAAATTAACTTGCAAAAGTTCCTTTTCGTACAAAAGTTTTGCTAATTACGAAAACAAAATAATAATTCTCTCAACTAATATTTACGTTATCTTTATAATTAATTTACTTTATTATCAAAAACTTTTTGCATTATATGCGAATTAATATAAATTTGCTAGTACTAAATGTAAATTTCCTTTAATTTTTTTTTGTATTAATTAACTTAAAAAACATATAGTTAACATAATATCGAAAAAAATTTTAAAAATAGCAAATAAGTGAATAAATGAATATAAGCAATTTTATTGAAAATTTGTTAATTACCATCTGATGGTTAAAATAATAATGTTTATTATTTCTAATAAAAGGTTAAATGAACATCTAATAACCAATCATCTTATTGATTTATTAACAATATTAAATACATTATTAAAGCTTTAAGTAATATAGATATATTATTAATTAATGTAAGTAAAAAGAATGGATATTGATGTGAGTAATAAAATATCTAATAATCTAATTTTAAAAAGCTAAGACGCAGACGTAATATCTAAACAAACTAACCATTGAATTAAAACTTATGAAACTTGCTGTTATTTATAATTACTAAATGATTTATAACTAGTATTTCATCATTTGACGTGATACCCCCCCAAAACAATAAACCACTTCTTTATAAAGGAGTGGTTTATATCACCATAGCAATCAAATCTTATGATTGAATAACGGTATTTAATTTAGATTGTAAAGTACTAAATACATCATTTAGCATATCGTGAACAGGACCACTGGTACCGTTAAAGATAACCAAAATCACTGCTGAAACACCTGCTGCAACGATTGCATATTCAATCGCAGTTACACCGCGTTCATTTTTGATAAATTTGTTTGCAAAGTTTTTAAATTGTGCGCGAACTGCTGATAAATACATCATAATGATTCTTTCCTTAGTTATTAACATTTATTTTAATATTATTTTACTTTCTTTTTAGAAAGTTTTCACATTATATGAAGATTAATAAAAATTTGCCAGCATTAAATACAATTTAATTTTAATTTTTTATATCAAATCAGTAAAAAACATTCTTACAGTTCTAAAAGAAAGAGAAAATTTTATAATAAAAGGCTAACAGATAACGATACATAGCTTTTTAAAAAGCTATTTTAATCATTATCTAACTCATTAAATTTTTTTAAATTATATGAGAGGAAAAAGAGGTAACATTGATATGAGTAATAAAATAATTTAATCTTAAAAGGCTAAGACTCAGACGCGATATCTAAAAGAATCAGGCTTTGGACAAAAACTTATGATGCTTGCTGTTATTTGTATTTACGGCATGATTTATAATTAGTTATTTCATAATTTGACATGATAACAAACACCTAAAAATAATAAACCACGCCTTTATAAAGGGGTGGTTTATTTCACTATAGCAATCAAGTTTTGTTAAAAGATAATACTAATTAATTTAAATCTTAAAGTATTAAAAACGTTATTGAACATACGATAAACAGTACCACCAGAACCGTTAAAGATAACCAAAATCACTGCTGAAACACCTGCTGCAACGATTGCATATTCAATTGCTGTTACACCGCGTTCATTTTTAATAAATTTATTTGCAAAATTTCTAAATTGCGCACGAACTGCTGATAGATACATCATAATAACCTTCTCCTTTAGACATTTACATTATTTTAAAAATTATTTTCGCTTCCTTATCAGAAGGTTTTCATATTATATGTAATTGAACGTAAATTAACCAGCATTAAATGTAATTTTATTTTAATTTTTTATATTAATTTAATGAATGTTTAATTATTACGAGAAAAAAAGGATTGTTTACAATAAATAAGTTAATAGATATTTTTCTGTACACTAGAAAAATAGAATTCACTAAAACACCATTAAATCTTTTAAATTGCATAAGAGGTAAAAGAGATGACGCGGATACAGATGCAATATTTAAACAAACTAGGTTTTGGACTAAAACTTATTGTATATGCTATTATTTATATTTACGGCATGATTTGCAACGGATTATCTTATAATTTGACATGATAACAAACCACCCCCTTTTAAAGGAGTGGTTTACATCACCAATAACAATCAAATATTATGATTGAATAACGGTATTTAATTTAGATTGTAAAGTAGAAAATACATCAGTTAGCATATCGTGAACAGGACCACTGGTACCGTTAAAGATAACCAAAATC
>NZ_JACFPX010000024.1:0-41880 GCF_016101765.1 Gilliamella sp. B14448G11
TAAAGTTGTTTTACCATGGTCAACGTGGCCGATTGTACCAACGTTAACGTGGGGTTTTGTACGTTCAAATTTTTCTTTAGACATCTTAATGTTCCTTTATTAAATCACTCCCCTTCTAAATAAAAGGGAAGTGTTACTTTATTTATATAAAAATTATTTCGCTTTACGAGCTTCAATAATTGCTGTAGCAATATTGGTTGGCGCTTCATTGTACTTCAAGAACTCCATAGAGTAAGAAGCACGACCTTGTGTTTGTGAACGAAGATCTGTTGCATAACCAAACATTTCTGAAAGTGGAACTTGTGCTTTAACTGTTTTACCAGTAGCGGTATCTTCCATTCCTTCGATCATACCACGACGACGGTTTAAGTCACCAATTACGTCACCCATATAATCTTCTGGAGTTTCAACTTCTACTTTCATAATCGGTTCTAAAAGCACTGGTTTAGCTTTCATGAAGCCTTCTTTAAATGCCATTGAACCGGCAATTTTAAACGCCATTTCTGATGAGTCGACATCATGGTAAGAACCATCAAAGATAGTAACTTCAACATCAACAATTGGGTAACCAGCAAGAACACCATTTTTCATTTGTTCTTGACAGCCTTTATCAACTGCAGGGATGTATTCTTTAGGAACCACACCACCAACAATTTCATTGTTGAATTTGTAGCCTTCGCCGCCAGCTTCCAATGGTTTGATTTTTAACCATACATGACCATATTGACCACGACCACCAGATTGACGAACAAATTTACCTTCTTGTTCAACTTCATTACGAATGGTTTCACGGTAAGCAACTTGTGGTTTACCGACATTCGCTTCAACTTTGAATTCACGTTTCATACGGTCAACGATGATTTCTAAGTGAAGCTCACCCATACCAGAAATGATTGTTTGACCTGATTCTTCATCTGTGTGAACACGGAATGAAGGGTCTTCTTGTGCTAGTCGACCTAAAGCAAGACCCATTTTTTCTTGGTCAGCTTTGGTTTTTGGTTCAACTGCAACTGAAATTACTGGTTCAGGGAATTCCATTCTTTCAAGAATGATTGGTGCGCTTTCAGCACAAAGAGTATCACCAGTAGTCACATCTTTTAGACCGATTGCTGCAGCAATGTCACCCGCGCGAACTTCTTTAATTTCTTCACGTTTGTTAGCGTGCATCTGAACGATACGACCAAAACGTTCTTTTTTATCTTTAACAGAGTTAAGAACAGTATCACCTGAGTTTACAACACCAGAGTAAACACGGAAGAATGTTAAGTTACCAACAAATGGGTCAGTTGCAATTTTGAATGCTAATGATGAGAATGGTTCATCATCACTTGAATGACGTTCAGCTGCTTCACCATTTGCTAATTCACCTTTAATTGCAGGTACATCAGTTGGTGCAGGTAGATATTCAATAACTGCATCAAGCATGAATTGAACACCTTTATTTTTAAAGGCACTACCACAAGTTACTAAGATGATTTCATTAGCAAGTACGCGTTCACGTAATGCAGCTTTAACTTCTTCTTCAGTTAACTCTTCACCACCAAGGTATTTTTCCATTAACTCTTCACTTGCTTCAGCCGCAGCTTCCATTAAGTAAGCACGCCATTCTTCGACTTGCTCAACCATGTCAGCAGGTACATCTTCATAAGTGAATGTTACGCCTTGATCAGCATCATTCCAGTTAATTGCTTTACGTTTAAGTAAATCAACTACACCAGTAAAGCCTTCTTCTGCACCGATAGGTAAAACTAAAGGAACTGGTACTGCTGCTAAACGAGTTTTGATTTGATCAACAACACGTAAGAAGTTAGCACCCATACGGTCCATTTTGTTTACGAAAGCGATACGTGGAACTTTATATTTGTTTGCTTGACGCCATACTGTTTCTGATTGAGGTTGAACACCACCAACCGCACAGTAAACCATTACTGCACCATCAAGAACACGCATAGAACGTTCTACTTCGATTGTGAAGTCAACGTGTCCCGGGGTGTCGATAATGTTGATACGGTGTGGTTCAAATTGTTGACCCATACCAGACCAGAATGCAGTTGTTGCAGCAGAAGTGATAGTAATACCACGTTCTTGTTCTTGTTCCATCCAGTCCATGGTAGCTGCGCCATCATGAACCTCACCAATTTTGTGACTTACACCAGTGTAAAACAAAATACGTTCAGTTGTTGTTGTTTTACCTGCGTCAATATGTGCACTAATACCAATATTGCGGTAGCGTACTATAGGGGTTGTACGAGCCATATTAATCCTCTACTTAGAATCGTTTGCTTAATAAAATATCATTTAGGTTGGCTGACAGTCGATATTTACTACCAGCCGAATCCTCAGCCATTTAATTGAATGGCTAAAATTACCAACGATAGTGTGCAAACGCTTTATTAGCTTCAGCCATACGATGAACATCTTCGCGTTTTTTCACAGCGGTACCTTTGTTTTCAAAAGCATCCATAAGTTCATTCGCTAGGCGTAAAGCCATTGATTTATCGCCACGTTTACGTGCTGCATCTACAATCCAACGCATTGCAAGTGCATTACGACGAACAGGGCGCACTTCAACAGGAACTTGGTATGTAGAACCACCAACGCGACGAGACTTAACTTCTAGAGTTGGTCTTACGTTATCTAATGCAACTTCGAAAGCTGCTAAGTGGTCTTTTCCACTACGCTCAGCTAATTTATCAAGAGCTGAATATACGATTGATTCTGCGATAGATTTTTTTCCATCTATCATTAAAATATTTACAAATTTCGCCAGCAAATCTGAACCGAATTTCGGATCAGGTAAAATTTTTCTTTGACCAGCAACATGACGACGTGGCATTGGAATACTCCGTTTATATGTTATAAATTTTTCAGGTTTACCCAAAACTCAAGTGAGTTAAATGGAATTATTTAGTTTGGCCTTACTTAACGGAGTTCCATTAAGCTTTAGGTCGTTTCACACCGTATTTAGAACGGCTTTGTTTGCGATCTTTAACACCTGCGCAGTCTAATGCACCGCGAACAGTATGATAACGAACACCAGGTAAGTCTTTAACACGACCACCGCGGATTAAAATCACGCTATGTTCTTGTAAGTTGTGACCTTCACCACCGATATATGAAGTTACTTCAAAACCGTTGGTTAAACGTACACGGCATACTTTACGTAATGCTGAGTTTGGTTTTTTCGGTGTAGTAGTGTAAACACGTGTACAAACACCGCGTTTTTGCGGGCATGCTTCAAGAGCAGGAACGTTACTTTTTACTTCCTTTAGTGCTCTCGGTTTGCGTACCAGCTGATTAATTGTTGCCATTAATAAGCTCCTGATTAATTAAAATAAATTTAAAATTGCTTTTTAGATACGTAATTAATAACTGTAGACCAAAAATTATGTATATAAGTTTTGGGTCGCAAGATTCTAGACCCCAACAGCCATAATGTCAAGTATTACCACAAGTTCTTTGCCTGTTTCAATTAAATTTTATTAGTATTAGGTAAAAATAATAAAAATGTTTTAATTTTATTTTGTTACTCTTTTTGTTGTTTAAATTATTTAATGTAATTTATGCTTATTTTGATATCACTCATGTTTAGTGATTAAGAAGATCGCCAAAAAGCTAATTAGAGTGAGTATTTTTTATAAAATTGATCGATTTCATTTTATGTCAGTTAATATTATGTGATTTTACTCAAATTTTTATACATTAAAAAACAGTAATAATATATTGATTGTGAACATATTTAACCTGTAACAATGATGAATATAAAGAATGAATCTTACAAAGTTGTTTTATTATTTAATGCAAATAATATCTACGATCGACAAATTCTTAAAGGTATTGGCGATTTTTTGAAATTAAATAATATTCACTGGAATATTTATATATCAGAAACTCTGCGTTACGATAAAAAAGCTTCTTTCCATTTAGATTGTGATGGCATTATTGCTAATTTTGATGATCCTGATATTGAAGATTTGCTTACCAAGGTTGATATTCCGATAATTGGTGTGGGTAGCTCGTATCATGATGATTTTAGTTATCCTAAAGTTCCTTATGTGGCGGCTGATAATTATGCCATCATGGAAAGTGCTTTTAATCACTTATGCGATAAAGGAATACATCAATTTGCTTTTTATAGTATACCACCAACTCGATATTGTCGTTGGGCAGGCGTAAGGGAAAAAATCTTTGAAAAAATTTTAACCCAGAAAGGTTATCAAGGCGTTATCTATCAAGGAATGATAACTTCTTTAGATAATTGGCAAGAAAGTTTGGATAAATTGTCCAAATGGTTATTATCATTACCTGTTAATACCGGTATTATCGCGGTAAATGATGCTAGAGCGCATCATATTTTACAAGCTTGTGATATAGTCGGCTTAAAAATACCAGAAGAACTATGTTTGATTGGTATTGATAATGAAGAAGTGATAAATAATTTATCAATGGTTTCTTTATCGACCGTAAAACAAGGCACAGAAGAGATGGGCTTTAACGCAGCGAGTCTATTGCATAAACGCTTAACTAAAGGGAAAGTTTCCACCTCTCCTTTATTGATTGAACCCAAAAAAATTATTGCGAGGCGTTCAACAGATTATCGTTCAATACAAGATCCGTATGTTATTCAAGCAATGCACTATATTCGAAAATATGCCTGTAAAGGCATTAAAGTTGAGCAAGTTATTTCTGATATGCAAATTTCTCGGTCTAATTTAGAAATACGTTTTAAAGAGTCATTAGGTAAAACCATTCATTCAGTGATTCATGAAGAAAAGTTTAATCGAGCTAAATATCTATTAATTGAATCATCATTGTCTATTCAGGCTATTTCTCAGCAATGTGGATATCCATCAGTACAATATTTTTATTTTTTATTTAAAAAGTTTTATGCAATGACTCCTAAAGATTTTAGAAGTAAATTTGCAACCATTAATCATCTATAGGCGTCATCTTATTAAGATCATTTTTTATAAAATGAAAGGAAAACAGAATATTTATTCACATTTTCCTAACTTCTAGATGTTTATCTTTTTACTGAACGGATTGAAAGTATTGATATTCCTCCCAACATAGCAAAAACAAAGGACGTAATAAATATTGCTCCAAAACCGAATAGTGATATTACACAAGCTGCAATTATTGGTGCTAAAGCTTGAGTTGCTGTATTACCTAAATTATAAACGCCTAGAAAGAATGCAACCCTATTTTTGTCGGGAATAACTTCTAAATTTAATAAATTATCTAAAGAGTTCCAAACACCCATACCAATTCCAGCTGCGAATGCATAAATCAAAATACCAATATGATTAGGAGCAATAACTAAACTTAACGCGCCAATACCTAAAAATATTGTTGATAACCCAACTGGAATTTTGAGAATTTTCAATTTATCGGAGATTGGTCCAGCAATGAATCCCATCAAAATGCCAAATATAAGCATAACCAAATTAATTAACTGAATTGAGTTTTGAGTTTCAGATGAGTCAGTATGCATAAAGTCAGTCATAATAAATAGCAAATAACCGGTGATTGTAAAATTGCCAATTCCTTGAAAAAGTTTACCTATTAATGCTAGGTAGTAATCACGACCAATTGACCATCTCGGAAATATAGCTAACGAGCTTTTTTGTTTATTATCATCTTGTTTTACCTGATTTTGGTTTTCTTTGTCCAAATTAGAAGGTTCACGAACAATAAAGACTGATATTAATGTACCGATAAAAGTGATTATCCCAAATACAATGAAACCTAATCGGAAACTACCTAAGAACATTGCAGCAATAATTGTAAATCCATTATTACCCAGTGCCATACCCAGGCCACCATAAGCACCTGATGCGGTTCCTTTTTTATCCTCTGCCGCAAAATCAAGCCAAGCAACCATTGGCGCCACAACAAAATTTAAGGCAGTTTGCGCTAATATCCAACAAAATAATAAAAAGGGTATACTGTTGGCGGTTGATGTTAATATCATTGATAACATAAACCCAATTGCTCCAATTATAATCCATGGTGTGCGACTGCCAAATCTAGAATAAGTCCTATCAGATACGTAACCTGCCAACATGTTTGATATTGTTGCAGCAACCATACCACAACTTGAAAATAGCGCTAATAATGTAATTTTATTTGTTTCATCAAGTTGTTGAATTAAAGCGGGTAAAAATAGACTTGCTGCTGCAATGTAGGGACCTAACCAAGTGGCAGGTCCAATAATAAGTCCAGGAACTAGTCGAGTTAATGGAATTGTTATTTTCATGATGTCTTCCTTAATATTATTGATTATTTTTCACGTAGTAATAATCAAAATCGGCGTAGGATTGATGTTGGTAGGTATCAACTGAGGCGATAAAATTAAATAATCCTGTAAAACCGCCTATTTCTCCAGGTTCTCCATTTACTCCTTCATCAGACAAATAAGTAGCATCTATCTGATTAATGATATTATTCCACTCCTCTTTCTCAATTCGATAAAAGAGTGAAACAAATCCATCTCGATATGATAATTTGAGTTCAACTTGTTCATTAGGTATTACTATTCTATGATTAACAAATTCAATTCGAGTCCCAAGTTTTGCTTGTAAAATAGTAAGGATGGTAGCGTTTAGTTGTTCACTGTGAGTTAAATGTAAGTAGATCCAATTATTAGAATCATAATACACTCCAACTCCAGCCGTTTGTGAATAATGCTCAGGATGAAACTCTACTTTAGTTTGAATATCATAATTAAAAGATGTTGCTCTTGTTGCCATAATTGATGGGTTAAATTGGGAGAATAGTGAATTTTGTCCATATATTCGCAAATGTCCCGGTCGTTCATGGGTATTTACCCAATTAGGTGTTTGCGCTCTATATGGTGTCATAAATTCTAATTGATACTCTTTATCAAAATCATCAATAACATCATGGCTGACTTCGCTACCAATAGGTAATGAATAATCAAACTCCATTTTAGCTAAATTTGTTCCGTCGGCCATTTCTAACCAGCCATCATTGGTCCATCTCATCTTTTGTATGGACGTTTCTCGACCTAAAGGATTTAACAATGTCCCCTTAAGCGGTCTAGACATTAAGTGAGCAATGTACCACTCACCATCTTGTGCCTCAAATAATGAACCATGACCGGCTTTTTGCATTATTGAATTTGGATTGTACATTTCAAAATGCCCCGCATCGGGGTCACCTAATGAAAATAAATGATTGGGTGATGACGTGACTATTGGTTCTTTTGACGGATGTGGTTCATAAGGCCCATAAATATTTTTAGAGCGACCTATTTCAATGCCATGAGCATAACCAGTTCCTCCGGCAGCAATTATTAGATAATAATAGTCGAATTTTTTATAAATTTGTGGAGCTTCAGAACATCCTCGAGTAGTAAATCCATTGGTCACTCTTGTCCATGGGCTAATGATTTTACCTGTATTTAAATCTACTTCTGCTATTACTATATTCCCAGGTGCTTGATAACCTTGGCGAGTTTCCCATTCTAAGATCGTTAAATAATGTTTGCCATCATCATCGTGAAATAATGCAGGGTCAAAACCAATGGAAGTAAAATAAATAGGATCTGACCAAGGCCCTTTTATGTTATCTGCATGAACTGCATAAGCATCAGCATTAAATTCTCTTCCAGCCATGCTAACCATATGAGAATAAATTAACCAATATTTTTTATTGCTCGGATCATAAGATAAATGAGGAGCCCAAATACCCGCAGGCGTATTGGTTCCAGAAAGTTTGATTTCACCATTTTTAAAAATATAATCAACTAGTTTCCAATTTGATAAATCATTAGATTGAAAAATTTGTATTGAAGGGTGCCAATGGAAAGTTGATGTAGCAATATAGTAAGTATCATTGACCCGTATAATTGATGGATCAGGTGACATGCCAGGTATAATAGGATTTTTTATTTTAGGCATTTTTTAAAACTCCTTGCATTATGTTATTGATAAGAGAAAATCTTTATGTTTCTGATTGAACTATAATTTATCTGTTAAAACTTTTTTATTATCAAATTTGGTTTTCAGATTACGATATTTTGTTAATGAGAGATTGATCACATTCCTAGCGTTATGAACATAAATAGGTGGTGAGTTAATTTTAACTTATTAAATATTTTGTCAATTTTTCTAAAAATTGAACGCTGTATTTAGAATTCTGCATGTTTTTTTCATGCCGGGTTGATGGGTTTGAATTATTGGTAATAGTGGTAATAACGTTTGACTAAATATCATTTAACTAGTGAAGATGTTTGGTTAACGGCAGAAAATCATATAAATATGAACTTCTGCTGGTTAAATATTAAGACATTAATGGTTTTAATTGTTGATAGATTTTTCTAAAAATTGAACGCTGTAGTTAGAATTATGCATGTTTTTTCATGTCGGGTTGATGGGGTTGAATTATTGGTAATAGTGGTAATAACGTTTGACTGAATATCATTTAACTGGTGAAGATGTTTGGTTAACAGCAGAAAATCATATAAATATGAACTTCTGCTGATTAAATATTAAGACATTAATGGTTTTAACTGTTGATAAATTTTTCTAAAAATTGAACGCTGTTGTTGGAATTGTGCATGTTTTTTCATGTAAGGTTATAGGTTTGAATTATAGGTTATAGCGGTAATAACGCTTGACTGAATATCATTTAACTGGTGAAGATGTTTGGTTAACAGCAGAAAATCATATAAATATGAACTTCTGCTGATTAAATATTAAGACATTAATGGTTTTAGCTGTTGATAAATTTTTCTAAAAATTGAACGCTGTTGTTGGAATTGTGCATGTTTTTTCATGTAAGGTTATAGGTTTGAATTATAGATTATAGCGGTAATAACGCTTGACTGAATATCATTTAACTAGTGAAGATGTTTGGTTAACAGCAGAAAATCATGTGATTTTCTGCAATTCTAATATCAAGACATGAGTGGTTTTAATTGTTGATAGATTTTTCTAAAAATTGAACGCTGTTGTTGGAATTGTGCATATTTTTTCATGTCAGGTTGATGGGTTTGAATCATCGGTAATGGCGGTAATAAAGCCTCTAACTGAGTATTTGGATTACATGCAATTTGTGCCAGTTTCGCTGCACCTAAAGCGGGGCCAACTTCGCTTCCCTCACAATATTCAATAGGGTAGCCTGAAATATCACTGATTAATTGTCGCCAATAGCCACTACGTGCCCCGCCACCAATAATCAAAATTTTATCGGGTGAAATACCCGTTTGATGAACAACATCAATACCATCGGCAAGCGCATAGCTGACGCCCAATAATACTGCTTTTGCTAGATCTATCTTGTTATGTTGATAAGTTAGGCCAAAAAATACGCCTTTTGCTTCAGGATTATTATGTGGCGTTCTTTCTCCTGATAGATAAGGTAAAAAATACACTGGTGGTTTATCATTAGCTTGTTGTTCTTCAATTGAAGATAATAATGTCGCCACATCTTTAATTTCTAATAATTGACAGGCCCAATCAAGGCATGAAGCGCAACTCAACATAACCGACATAAGATGCCACCGATTAGGTAGCGCATGGCAGAAACTATGGATTGCTTGTTCTGGCTTGCTGATAAAACGATCCGTAACGGCAAAATAAACACCTGAGGTTCCAAGTGATAACATGGCTTGACCAGATTGATACAAACCGACCCCCACTGCGCCAGCTGAATTATCTCCGCCACCAGCTATCACCGCAATGGTGTTAATTCCCCAATCATTGGCAATTTCATCTGTAACATAACCAGTGACTTGAGTGCCCTCAAACAGAGTTGGCATATGTTTTCGAGTTAAACCGCAAGCATCTAATAGTAAATCACTCCAATCGCGCTTTTCAACATCTAACCACATTGTACCGGCAGCATCAGCCATATCGGATGCAAATTGATTGGTGATTTTAAAACGTAAATAGTCTTTGGGTAATAGTACTTTGTCAATCTTGGCGAATATTTCTGGTTCATGATTTTGTACCCATTTGATTTTGGGTGCAGTGAAGCCCGCCATCATCAAGTTTCCTGTGATTTGTCTTGACGCCGGTACTTGTTGTTCTAATTGATGACACTCGGCATCACAACGTCCGTCATTCCAAAGTATTGCTGGTCTTAATATTTGTGCTTGTTGATCTAAAAGTACAGCACCATGCATTTGCCCACTTAGACCAATGGCTTTTACAGTTTTTAAATTATGTTGCTGACTAAGTTCACGCATAGCCATATCGGTTGCATGCCACCATTGTAAAGGATCTTGTTCAGACCATAATGGATGAGGGCGTGATACAGTTAGTGGTTTTGTAATAGTGGCAACGATGTGTTGTTGTTCATCCATCAAAATTACTTTGATCCCTGAAGTACCTAAATCAATACCAATGTACATAGTTTTCTCCATTGTGTTGCCATCAGAGCTATCGTTATTACCGAATAATGGTAACTATATAGTAGCTCTGACTTTATTATATTCAACAATATTGCTAGCCAAAAATAAACTTATTAACGAGATTTTCTAATTTCTCTTGTTCTCCACTGTATGGTTTTGGTTGTAAATTGTGGGAAAGACTATATTGAGCAATATCTTGTAGCGTCATATTGCCTTGTAATATCTCTTTACCTAAGTTGTTACTCCAACCTGCATAACGGTCAGTAACTTTTTGATTCAGTGCATTATCCTCAATCATTCTTGCTGCACATTTCAATGACAATGCCATGGTATCCATTGCGCCAATATGTCCATAAAATGCATCATATTTATCAACACTTTGACGGCGTATTTTTGCGTCAAAATTCAATCCTCCCGTTGTAAATCCGCCATTTTTAAGAATTTCATACATGACAAGGGTATTTTCTTCCACACTGTTTGGAAATTGATCGGTATCCCAGCCTAGTTGTGGATCGCCACGGTTAGCATCAAGTGATCCAAATATATCTAAAGCAAAGGCAGAGGCTACTTCATGCTGGAATGAATGGCCGGCAAGTGTCGCATGATTGGCTTCGATGTTTACTTTAATCTCTTTTTCTAAGCCAAATTGTTTTAAAAATCCATAAATGGTTGCGACATCATAATCATATTGGTGCTTAGTCGGTTCTTGTGGTTTAGGTTCAATAAGTAGCGTGCCGTTAAAACCAATTTTATGTTTGTTTTCAACGACTAGTTGCATAAATTTACCGACTTGTTCTCGCTCTTTACGTAAATCAGTATTTAACAATGTTTCGTATCCTTCTCGTCCCCCCCATAGTACATAATTTTGTCCACCTAGTTTATGAGTTGCATTCATGGCATGTACAACTTGTGTTGCTGCACAAGCAAAGACTTCCGGATCTGGATTTGTCGCTGCACCAGCTGCATATTTCGGATTGGTGAAACAATTAGCTGTACCCCAGAGTAAGTTAACGCCTGTTTGTTGTTGTTTTTCTAGTAAGATATCGGTCATTATTGATAAATTATTGATATATTCTTGAATCGAATTGCCTTCAGGTGCAACATCCACATCATGAAATGCATAAAAAGGTACGTTCATTTTATAAAAAAACTCAAAGGCAACATCCGCTTTAGCTTTTGCGTTACTTAATGGATCTGCATTAGATTGCCATGGATAGTTAAACGATCCTGAACCAAACATATCCGTTCCAGCCCAACAAAAAGTATGCCAGTAACAGATTGAAAAGCGTAAATGTTCAGCCATGGTTTTACCTAAAATGATTTGGCTTGGATTATAATGCCGAAAGGCGAAAGGATTATCAGTTTGTGCTCCTTCGTAATTAATGCGTTCTATTTTGTCATAGTAATGTTTCATAATGTTCTCCTTAATATTGTTTTTAAATTAGATTTTGATTTATTTATTCCAGAACTTTTCAAGTTCTTCTAAAGATTTTCCTTTTGTTTCAGGAAGCCATTTCCAGATAAAAATAGCTGCCATTATGCTAATTGCACCGTATAGCCAATAGGCAAAACCGTTATTAAAATGAGATATAAGATAGGTATTTTTATCCATGATTGGAAAAGTCCAAGATACTAGGTAATTTGTGATCCACTGTGCTGCAACAGCAATGGATAAAGCTTTACTTCGGATAGAGTTGGGGAATATTTCTGATAATAATACCCAGCATACAGGCCCCCAGGAGATAGCAAAAGAAGCGATATAAAACAACATTGCAGCAAGAGCAATACTGGCTGATATCTGTAAATAAAATGTTGTGCCTAATGTGATCATGCCTATTGCCATGCCAATGGCACCAATTATTTGTAATGGTTTTCGACCAAATTTATCAACGGTAAAAATAGCAATGGTAGTAAAAGATAGATTGATAATACCAACTACAATGGTTTGTAATAATGCTGAATCAGTACTAGCACCTAATGTTTTAAACACTTCTGGTGCATAATAAAGAACAACATTAATTCCCATTAATTGTTGAAATGCAGATAATAAAATTCCAATGATAATAACCCCTATACCATATTTTAATAATGAGCTACTTTTTTTATCACAGTTGGATGATAGGGAATCGATAATGCTTTTTAATGCTTGATCGGCTTTTTGATTTCCTAAAATGTTAGAAAGAATGTGTTGAGCTTTGTTTGTTTTATTTTGTGCGGTTAACCAACGAGGGCTTTCCGGGACTGTGAATAATAATCCAAAAAATAGTAATGCTGGAATGGCTAAAGATAAAAACATATATCTCCAACCAACTATATTTAACCAAACTTGATCGCCTGAACTTGCTATACCGTAGTTAACACAATAAACTAAAAGTTGTCCAAAAATAATAGCAAATTGGTTAAACGATACTAGCTTACCCCGGATTTCTGCTGGTGCCACTTCAGCTATGTACATAGGTGATAACATAGAAGCTAAGCCAACACCGATACCACCGATGATGCGATAAAACACAAAGTGAGGGACATATTGAGCTAAATAATAAGGTATTTGTTGAGATTCTATTGTACGAAATCCTAGTTCAGGCCAAGCGGATCCAATTGCAGCAATAAAGAATAAAAATGCGGCAATTAGTAATGAATTTCGACGTCCAAAACGATTACTTAAATAACCTCCCATTAAACCGCCAATAATACAACCAATTAAAGCACTTGCTACACAGAAACCTAATAAGGAATTTGCAGCAGTCTCACTTAAATGTTGTGGTTCAACAAAAACTTTAAATATGGATTCAACTGTTCCAGAGATAACGGCTGTATCATAACCAAATAATAGACCTCCTAAAGTTGCAACTAAGGTAATTCGGAAAACATATAGAGAATTATAATGTGTACTCATATTCATACCTGCTTGTTTATCAAATTAGGTTTCAATTAGATCTGAAACTGTTTAATCAATATGCATGAATATTAAGCACAACAACAATTACTAAATTTTGTACTATTTTTATGTTTTTTAGTTTTTGTGATGCAGATCAAATTAGCTAAAAGAGTGTTTATTGAATAGGTGAGTTATTGATAATTTGCCGTTTCCAATTTAATTTAAATGATAAATTTAGATTAAATCATGAAAAACACGTTAATAAATTTTGTGTGTAGCAAGCTTGGAGAGGGCTGACTGATAGGTTTATTTCTACCGTTATAAAACGGTAGAAATAAAATTGAATTAGTGATGATCAATAAAGATAAATTTTAAAGCAAATAATAGAGCAAAAGTAATAACGCAAAGGTTGAGTTCTTTAAATTTACCTGTACAGGTTTTTAATACGACATAAGAGATAAAACCAAGCGCAACCCCTTCTGTAATCGCGAAAGCAAATGGCATCATTAATGCGGTGATAAATGCTGGTGTTGCATCAGTTAAATCTGACCAATTGACTTTAACTAAGCTTGAAACCATTAAAATTCCAACAAAAATAAGCGCACCAGAGGTAGCATACTTTGGTACAAGGTGAGCTAATGGTGATAAAAAGGTCATCATTAAAAATAATAATCCAACAACCACAGCCGTTAAGCCTGTACGACCACCAACAGAGATACCTGCAGAGCTTTCAATATAGGTTAATACAGATGATGTACCAAATAAGCCACCAAGAGATGAGCTAAAACTATCAATTAATAACGCTTGACGCATTTTTGGAAAGCGACCTTTTTCATCACAAATACCCGCTTTATCGGTTAATGCCAGAATTGTTCCAGATGAATCAAATAAGCTGACAATCATAACTGAGAAGATTACACCCATAATACCGATGTTGAATGAACCGGCAAGGTCAACGTGACCGACAACAGGAGTTACACTTGGTGGGATAGATGCAATACCTTGATAATTAATATCGGGATCTAACCAAAGCGCAAGCAGCGTTACAACAAAAATCGAAACAAGCACTGCTGCATGAAAGTTACGCGCAGCTAAAATTATAATAATAAAAAAGCCCAGTGAACCGAGTAATACTTTTAGCGATAAAATATTCCCCATGGTTAATAGTGTTGCCGGCGAAGAAACGACAATACCCATATTTTGAAAGCCCATAAAAGCAATAAATAAGCCAATCCCGGCACTAATACCGACGCGTAAACATTGTGGAATGTGTTCAATTAACCAATGGCGAACTTTCAATAATGATAATAAAAAAAATACGAGCGATCCCCAAAATATCGCTCCCATACCTATTTGCCATGAGTAACCCATTGCACCACATATTCCATAAGCAAAAAAGACGTTAAGTCCCATTGCTGGGGCTAAAGCAATGGGTAAATTGGCAAATAAACCCATTAAAATAGTGGCAAAGGCTGTAACAACGCAAGTTAACACAAATACAGCTGAAGTATCCATACCCGTTGCAGATAAAATGGAAGGATTGACGAAGATTATATAGACCATTGTAAGAAAGGTGGTACAACCAGCGATAATTTCAGTACCGACAGTTGTTTTTTTTTCTTTCAATTGAAATATTTTTTCAAATATTGAATTCATAAATTAAAGCCCAATTTTGGTTGTCAAGAATGAACGTATTTAACGTTTTGCTATTTATTTTTTACCAAAAGTAAAAAATAAAAAAGATGAGGGCTGTTACTCCACATCTTTTAAAAAAGAAATTTTACTGCATAATTATTGCTTGTTATTTATTTAGGTCAAGCGTTATTCTAGTTTGTGCAGTGCACTCGGCACAGTACTACTCAGATACAGCATCAAGTTTGTTCAAAGTAATTTTGACTTTAAGAATACGGTGGCTTTCTATCTCGGCAATTTCGAATAGATAATCACCAATTTGTATCGTCTCACCGATATTAAGCAAATGTTGAGCTTTTTCCATTAGCAATCCTGCCAGAGTATGATATTCACGTTTATCATCAATGGGTATAGGGACAAAACGAATTAATTCTTCAACAGGAATATAGCCATTAGCAATCCAACTATTATCATCTATACATTGAATATCATGTTTAGCATCAATTTCCTCTTCTTCTGTTGGAAAATCCCCCGCAATGGTTTCAATAATGTCTGTTACCGAGACAACGCCTTGCATTGAGCCAAATTCATCAACGACAAAAGCAAAGTGGGTTTTAGCCTTTTTAAATTGCTCGAGTGCAACCAATAAAGATACCGTCTCTGGGAAGATAAGAGGCTGTTTAATCAATGAATTAATATCAATCGATTTTTTGCTTTGGATCATATCTTTTAAAAGATCGTTGACTTGAATGATACCTAGCGGTTCATCAATTGAGGCATTATCCGTGACAACTAAACGTGAATGAGGATTATCAAGAATTTCTTTTAGTATGACTTGACGATCATCATTAATATTAACCATATCAACATTTAATCGTGATGTCATAACACTACTGACTGAACGCTGGGCAAGCCCAAGTACCCGTTCGACCATGCTTAATTCTTGGTGATTAAATACAGAGACTTTTTTATTTGTATCTGATACCACATCAATCGTGTGAGTTTCAGGATCTTCTTCAGCATCACCTTTAAGTAAATGCAAAACAGCTTCGGCGGTACGTTCACGTAATGGTTTTTTATTTAATATTTTACGACGATTGAAAATAGCCAATTGATTGAAAAATTCAATCATAATTGAGAAGCCAATCGCTGCATATAAATAACCTTTAGGAATAATAAACCCAAATCCTTCTGCAACTAAACTAAAGCCAATCATCAGTAAGAAGCTTAAACATAAAATGACAATAGTTGGATGTGAGTTAACAAAATGAGCTAAAGGTCCACTGGCAACCATCATAATGGCAATGGCAATACAAACAGCAATAATCATCACTGGAATATGTTCAACCATACCCACAGCGGTAATTACTGAGTCTAAAGAAAATACTGCATCAAGTACCACGATTTGAGCCACCACTGTCCAAAAATGTGAGGTTTTTTTCGGTTTTCCCTCTTCATGGGCAGAGCCTTCAAGGCGTTCATTGAGCTCCATCGTTGCTTTGAAAAGCAAAAATAGTCCTCCAATAAACATAATTAATTGGCGCGCATTGAACGTAATACCAAATTTTGAAAATAGTGGTGTATTAAGCGTAACTAACCAACCAGTTATCATTAATAATAAAACACGGGTAATTAATGCAAATGCAAGTCCGGTTATACGGGCTTTATCTCGTTGGTGAGGTGGAAGTTTCTCGGCAAGAATGGCTATAAAAACAATATTATCAATACCAAGGACGATTTCAAGTACAACCAGAGTGGATAAACCAATCCAGATTGTAGGATCCATGATCCATTCCATATGTCAGGTGATTACCTCTAATGATCACAGCACATGCTGCCGTGTAATTCTGGCTGTAATTGACCAAATAATCAATAAAATATTTATAAAAATTGTTTATTTTGTTAAAAAGTTTCAGGTTAACTATACGTTTCAGTATAAAATCAGCTTCGCCAGAAAGTTGGTGTAAATAAAACAAGTAAAGTAAATATTTCTAACCGACCAAATAACATATCAACTATCATGACCCATTTAACCATGTCACTTACACTAGCAAAATTATCACTTACACTTCCAAGGCCAACACCTAAGTTATTGAGTGATGATGCCACAATGTAGAAAGAATCAGAAGCTGTGACGCCTGTTGCCATAATGATAAATAGGCTGACTAAAAAGACTAAGGCATAGGCCGAGAAAAATCCCCAAACAGCTTCAATAATTCGTTCAGGTACGACACGATTGTTTAGTTTCAATGTATAGATAGCATTGGGGTGAATAAGGCGTTTTAGCTCTCGTGAACCTTGCATAAATAGTAATAGTACTCGAACGACTTTCAAACCCCCGCCCGTTGAACCAGCACATCCACCAATAAACGATGCACATAGTAAAAACAGGGGAAGTAATGACGGCCAGGTATTGATATCATCAATGGTAAATCCTGCTGTTGCTGCGACAGAGACAACTTGCAGTATTATTTTGTCTATACTTAATTTGTGTTTTACCTGATAAAAGTAAACTCCACATGCACAAATCACAATTAAAATAAGCAAAATAAAGATAAACGTTCTAAACTCTTGGTCTCGCCAATATACCTTAATTGATAATCCGTTTAATGAGGCAAAATGTAACGCAAAATTACAACCCGATAAAATTAGAAAAATAGTGATAATATAGTTGATGGTCGCGCTGTTAAAATAAGCAAGATTATCATCGTGAGTAGAAAATCCGCCCATCGATATGGTTGAAAAACTGTGTGAAACAGCGTCAAAAATATTCATTCCGGCAGCCCATAAGCAAATTGCACAGAGCGTTGTGAGTAAAATATAAATTGACCACAGTGTTTTTGCCGTTTCGGCAATACGTGGACGCATTTTGCTGTCTTTTTGTGGACCAGGGATTTCAGCACGATAAAGCTGCATGCCCCCAACACCTAATAACGGTAAGATTGCAACCGCTAAAACGATAATACCCATACCTCCCAACCATTGTAATAATTGCCGATAAAAAAGTAGGGCTTTAGGTAGGTGATCGAGATGTACAATCGTTGTTGCACCTGTTGTCGTTAAGCTGGAAAATGATTCGAAAAATGCTGTGGTTAAATTTAAATTGATATGGGTGTCGAAAATAAAGGGAAATGCTCCAATTGTACCGAGTACAACCCAAAATAATACGACGATAAAGAAACCTTCTCGAGTACTAAGTTCATGGCGTTGGTGACGATTGGGTAACCATAGCAAACAGCCTAATATTAATGCGGCGAAGAAAGAGCGAACAAATATAGCACCTGCACCATCACGATAGATGAGAGCAATCAGTGCCGGTAGTAACATAAATATCGACAAGAGTGCTATTAATAGACCTATAATTCTAAGAATTGAGCGCCAGTGCATCATATTGATCGTCTCTATTTAAAACCACGAGAGGCTTTGATTAGATCATAAGCCGCTTGAATTTCTTGTGCTCGTTTTTTAGCGGCTTCAAGCATCTCTTTTGGTAATCCTTTAGATACTAACTTGTCAGGATGATGTTCATTCATTAATTTACGATAAGCTCTTTTTATTGTCGCAATATCATCAGATGGTTCAACGCCAAGAATTTTATAGGCATTTTGTAAATTTAGTTGTGAAGAGTTGTTTTGATAACTACCATAGCTATTATTACTGTGCCGATATTGATTATATTGTTCCTCTTGGTAGTTATAATTTTGTTGATGGAAATGATAACTCCCCATCATCATTTGAATGTAAATCGCCATTTGATGCCGTGGAATATTGAATTCCTCGGCAACAATAAAGAGTATTTCTGACTCTTTATCATCTAAACGACCATCGATTAATGCTGCTTGGATAAGCTGCTCACAGAAAATATTTAAAACATTACGTCTAGAACGATATTGATTATATAACTCTCTTAAACGTGCCCTGAGTGGGTAATCACTTGCCTTACCGCGATTAAAGGAGTCTTGAGCAAGTTGACGACTATTGCTATCAAGCTGCAATTGGGTCATAAATCTACGAGCCAGATTAATATCATCTTGCGTTACAACGCCTTTAGATTTACCTAAATGACCCAGTACTTCAAAAACGACGGTTAAGTAGAGTCTTGGGTTTCCTTTGGGGCTTTGGTCAGTTAATTTATTACAAAATGCATGGTAGAGTTTTGGACCAATAAATAGCCCAAGTAAAAACCCCCAATTTGATTTTAATATAATGCTTAAAACAAAGCCTGTAATTATTGCCCAAATAAAAGACATATTATTAAATTACCTCAATTCGATCTATTTTTTGTAATCCACGTGGTAAAGACGTTCCTTTACGCGCGCGTTCCGCCTTAAATTTTTCTAAATCAGCCGGATTGAGCGTAAGTTTGCGTTTACCAACATATAAGGTTAAGGATGTTTCTGGTGTGATTAATCGTATATAAGCAAGGCTGTCTTCTGCACCTGATAATGATATGATTTTATTACCTTTACCTTTTGCAAGCTCTGGTAAATCTTTTACAGGGAAGACGAGCATTCGTCCTGCTTGAGTAATGGATAATAATAAGCTATCTTCAGATAGAATTTCAATTGGCGTTAGCACTTTAGCACCGTTTGGTAAATTGATTATTGCTTTACCATTACGATTACGAGTAACTAAATCATTGAATTGACAAATAAAGCCATAACCAGCGCTAGAGGCTAACAAGAACTTTTGATTTTCATTCGCTGACATTAACATGTGCTCAATTGTGGCTCCAGCAGGAAGTGCTAGTTTCCCCGTTATTGGTTCACCTTGTCCGCGCGCTGATGGTAGTGTATTTGGCTCAATAGCATAACTACGACCAGTTGAATCAATGAATACAACTGGTTGATTGCTTTTACCTTTGGCTGCAACTTTAAAACTATCGCCAGCTTTATAACTTAAACCAGCAGGATCGATATCATGGCCTTTTGCTGATCTCACCCAGCCCATTTCAGATAACACAACAGTGACAGGTTCTGATGGTGTGAGTTCTTGTTCTGTAATAGCTTTAGCTTCACTACGCTCAACAATCGGTGAACGACGCTCGTCACCATATTTTTCGGCATCTTGTTGTAGCTCTTTTTTAATTAAATTATTTAATTTTCGTGGCGAAGCCAATAACGCTTGTAACTGATCTCGTTCTTTAGCAAGTTCGTTTTGTTCACCTTTAATTCGCATCTCTTCCAATTTGGCTAAATGACGAAGTTTTAACTCTAAAATAGCTTCTGCTTGAATTTCGGTCAGAGCAAAGCGACGAATTAACTCAGCTTTTGGATCTTCCTCATTACGGATAATTTCAATCACTTCGTCAATATTTAAGAAAGCAATTAATAGACCGTCTAAAATATGTAGTCGCTTTAACACTTTGTCTAAACGATAATTTATGCGACGTATGACAGTTGCTCGACGGTATTCTAGCCATTCAGTAAGAATTTCAACCAAACCTTTTACTGATGGGCGATTGTCTAGCCCAATCATATTCATATTTACCCGATAGCTTTTTTCAAGATCGGTGGTGGCAAAAAGGTGATTCATTACTTGTTCTAAATCAACACGATTAGAACGAGGTACGATAACCAATCGAGTAGGATTTTCGTGATCAGACTCATCGCGTAAATCTTCAATCAATGGTAATTTTTTAGCCCGCATTTGCGATGCAATTTGCTCTAAAATTTTTGCACCAGAGACTTGATGTGGTAGATCGGTAATAACAATATCACCGTCTTCTTTTTTCCAAACTGCACGCATGCGAATTGAACCGCGACCTGTTTTATATATTTTAGCAATATCCTCTGGTGAGGTAATAATTTCGGCCTCGGTTGGAAAATCCGGCCCTTGAATGTGAGCCATCACTTCACTTAAAGTTGCATTAGGGTTATCAGCCAACATAATGGCAGCATTTGCTACTTCACGGATATTATGCGGTGGAATGTCTGTCGCCATACCAACAGCAATACCCGTAGTACCATTTAATAAAATATTTGGTAATCGAGCTGGTAGCATTTTAGGCTCTTGCAATGTACCATCAAAGTTAGGTGTATAATCAACGGTACCTTGCCCTAATTCTCCCAATAATAATTCCGCATATTTTGATAAACGTGATTCAGTGTAACGCATAGCAGCAAATGATTTAGGATCATCTGGTGCCCCCCAGTTGCCTTGACCATCAACTAGTGGGTAACGGTAAGAAAATGGCTGTGCCATTAACACCATCGCTTCATAACATGCACTATCACCATGCGGGTGATATTTACCGAGCACATCACCAACAGTACGTGCTGATTTTTTAAATTTTGCTTGAGCATTTAGCCCTAATTCGGACATGGCATAAACAATACGTCGTTGTACGGGTTTTAGACCGTCACCAATAAAAGGTAATGCCCGATCCATAATGACATACATTGAGTAGTTTAAATAAGCACTTTCTGTAAATGTACGTAGTGACTGGATTTCTACTCCGTCATGAGTTATTTCACTCATTATTGTTCCTCTAAATCATTCTTTATGTTAGACATCAAGTTCGACTTGATCACCTTTTTCTTGTAACCATTCACGGCGATCTTCTGAACGTTTTTTGGCTAGTAGCATATCCATTAATGCCATGGTTTCTTCTGTATTATCAAGTGATAACTGAACTAATCGGCGGGTATTAGGATCCATTGTTGTTTCACGTAGTTGTAATGGGTTCATTTCACCCAGTCCTTTGAAACGTTGGACATTCGGTTTACCTTTTTTACGTTTTAGTTGATCTAAAATACCTTCTTTTTCTTCTTCATCTAAAGCGTAATGTACTTCTTTGCCTAGATCGATGCGATAAAGAGGTGGCATTGCCACAAAGACATGTCCTTGTTCAACCATAACACGAAAATGACGAACAAATAGCGCACAAAGCAAAGTGGCAATATGCAATCCGTCTGAGTCAGCATCAGCTAAAATACAGATTTTACCATAACGTAATTGGCTTAGGTCATCACTATCAGGGTCGATGCCAATGGCTACTGAAATATCATGAATCTCTTGTGAACCTAAGACCTCGTCAGATGAAACTTCCCAAGTATTTAATATTTTACCTTTTAAAGGCATGATCGCTTGATATTCACGATCTCGTGCCTGTTTAGCGGATCCTCCCGCTGAATCCCCTTCGACTAAAAAAAGTTCTGTACGACTTAAATCTTGTGAGGAACAATCTGCCAATTTACCTGGCAGAGCTGGGCCACTCGTGAGCTTTTTACGAATAACTTTCTTTGATGCTCTTAAACGTTTTTGTGCACTGCTAATGACCATTTCTGCCAATGATTCAGCGATCTGTACATTTTGGTTTAACCATAAACTAAATGCATCTTTAACAATCCCAGATACAAATGCTGCACTTTGTCTTGATGATAGGCGTTCTTTGGTTTGCCCAGCAAACTGTGGTTCTTGCATTTTTACTGATAATACATATGCACAACGTTCCCAAATATCATCCGCAGTAAGTTTTAAACCGCGCGGTAATAAATTTCGAAATTCACAAAATTCCCGCATAGCATCAAGCAATCCTTGGCGCAAACCATTAACATGTGTGCCACCTTGTATGGTTGGAATTAAGTTAACATAACTTTCTGTTAAAAGTTCGCCACCTTCTGGTAACCAAAGTAAAGCCCATTCGACAGCTTCAGTTTCACCCGTGTGGCTACCTGTAAATGGCTCTTCAGGTAATAGTGTGTAACCACTAACAGACTCCATTAAATAATCTTTTAAGCCATCTTGATAACACCAGCGTTGTTCCGTATTGTTAATTTTGTCTTTGAAAATAATTTCCAGACCTGGACAGAGTACCGCTTTCGCTTTAAGCAAATGAGTTAAGCGGGGCACTGAAAATCGAGGTGAATCAAAATACTTTTCATCTGGCCAAAAACGTACTTTAGTACCCGTGTTACGACGACCACATGTACCTATTACATGTAAATCTTCAACTTTATCACCATTTTCAAAAGCGATTTGATACACTTGACCATCGCGATTAACAGTAACTTCTACCCGTTTGGATAAAGCATTAACCACGGAAATACCTACACCATGCAAACCACCAGAGAACTGATAATTTTTGTTCGAAAATTTACCTCCGGCATGTAAACGGCAAAGTAGTAGCTCAATGGCTGGCACCCCTTCTTCAGGATGAATATCAACCGGCATTCCTCGTCCATCATCAATGACCTCAAGAGAATTATCTTCATAAAGGGTGACTTTCACTTGACGAGCATGTCCCGCAATAGCTTCATCGACACTGTTATCAATGACTTCTTGCCCTAAATGATTCGGGCGAGCCGTGTCAGTATACATTCCAGGGCGATGTCGAACTGGATCGAGCCCCTTTAAGACTTCAATATCAACGGCATTATAAGTAGATTGTGACATAGCGTTTCTATTTCATTTAAATAAATGGGGTGTATTATACCAATCTTTCTTTAAGATGCATGATATTAAATTTATAATGAAATACAAATAGCGTTTTAAGATAGTGCATTAGTTGATAATAATTATTATTTAGTTAATTTATTTGAAATTAATCATGCTTTATACTGCTTTTTTAGTTTTAATATTCCATTAATAGTAATATGATAAATAAATCCCATATAAAAAGTAAGGGAATGCAATGAGTAAGTCAAAAAACAATAAAATTAGTCGACGTGATTTTTTACAAAAATCGATAGCAATCGGAAGTATTGCAGCATTAACAAGTAATATGCAAATGCCTTTTGCTTATGCGGAATCGGATAAAAATACCAGTAGTAATGAAATTCCTAATCCTACTAACCAAGAAAAAATCTTTTATAGCGCCTGTTTAGTCAACTGTGGAAGCCGTTGCCCACTAAAAGTTCATGTTAAAAACGATATCATTACTAAAATTTCTGCTGAAGATGGTATTAACGATCCTGTTTTTGGACTGCATCAAATTCGCCCTTGTTTGCGTGGACGATCTGTCCGCTGGCGAACTTATGATCCTGATCGTTTAAAATATCCAATGCTGCGAGTTGGTAAACGGGGTGAAGGTAAATTTAAGCGAATTTCATGGGATGAGGCGATTAATTTATTAGCTGATAAACTCAAATATACTATTGATAAGTATGGTAATGAGGCTATTTATTATCAATATGGTACAGGTACTACTGGCGCAAATATCCCCGGACGTAATGCCTGTAAGCGGTTTTTAAATACGATTGGTGGTTTTTTGAATTATCATGGTGATTATTCAAGTGGGCAAATAACAGCGATTCAACCTTATATTTATGGTAATGCCAAAGAATCTTTGTTAGACCAAATAAAACATTCTGATTTGGTTGTGATGTTTGGTCAAAATATTGCCGAAACTCGAATGTCAGGTGGTGGACAAGTTACGGAGTTATTTAATGCTTTATCACAAAGTAAGGCAAGGGTCATCATTATCGATCCTCGACGTAGTGAAAGCGTAGTTGGTTATGATGCTGAATGGATCCCCATCATTCCCGGTACTGATGCCGCTTTGGTTGCCGCAATTGGATATGCTTTACTTGAAGAAGATCGCATTGATGATGAAATGCTCAATCGATACTGCGTGGGTTGGAATGCTGACTCACTGCCTGATACTGCACCGCCTTTTAGCGATTTTAAATCTTATATTCTTGGTTTGGGGGATGATAGAACCCCAAAAACACCTGAATGGGCAGCTCAAAAAACTGGCATCTCAGCAAATCAAATTCGAAAATTGGCGATCGACATAGTCAATGCTAAGGCTGCATGGATTTCCCAAGGTTGGGGACCTCAACGTTGGCAAAATGGTGAACATACCACAAGAGCGATCATGATATTACCAATCATCACAGGTCAGTTTGGTAAGCGTGGAACCAATATAGGAACTTGGGGGGGCAGTGTGACTTATTCTGTTCCAAGTTTAAGTCTAGTTAACTCAATTAAAACCAGTATTCCTTTCTTTTTATGGACTAAAGCCATTGATGAACCATTTAGCATGACTGCCAAAAATTCTTATATAAAAGGTAAAGATAAATTAGATGTTGGTATTAAATTTATCTGGAGTTATGCAAGTAATGTTATTGGTAATCAGCATGCAGATCTCAATCGAACTCACCAAATTTTACAAGATGAATCAAAATGCGAATTTATTTTAGTTTGGGACACTCATATGACTGCGTCGGCTAAATATGCCGATTTATTATTACCAGATGTATCATCGGTGGAAAGTAATGATCTGATTAACAATTCTTATGCATCAGGTGCTTATCATTATATTATTCGTATGCAACGAGCAATTAAGCCTCTTTGGGAAAATCGTTCGTCATACGATGTGTTGACTGATTTATCAGAAAAGATGGGAGTAAAAGATAAATTCACGCAAGGTCGCACTCAAGATGAGTGGATAGAGTATTGCTATGAAAAACTCCGCAAACAAGAGCCTAATTTACCAAGCTTTGATGAAACTGATGGTATGGGAGTCATTGATCGTAAGTTAGCTAATAGTGATAACCACATTGCTTTACAAACCTTCAGAGATGATCCTCTTAAAAATCCATTAAATACGCCATCAGGAAAAATTGAACTTTATTCTGAAGCATTGGCTAAAATTGCCAATGAATGGGAGTTTGATGAAGATGATAAACTTTATCCTATTCCAGCTTATTTACCTGCTATTGAAGGCAGTGAAGATAAACAACAGAAACAAAAATATCCATTACAATTAATTGGTTTTCATATTAAAGGTCATTGTCATTCAAGTTACAGTAATCTACCGCAATTACGAGAAGCTGTAGCGAGCAGTATCTGGATTAATCCATTTGATGCAGAGCCAAGACAGATTAAGCATGGACAGTTAGTTGAGGTTTATAACGATCGTGGTCGATTGTATATACCTGCTAAAGTCACACCACGTATATTGCCTGGTGTTATTGCAATTCCTCAAGGTTTGTGGGCAAAAATTAATGAAGCAGGGATTGATATTGGTGGTTGTGTCAATCGCCTAACTTCAATGCGCCCATCTGTTCTGGCTAAATCCAATCCACAACATACAAATTTGGTTGAAATTAAACCATTGTCAGCTATGTCAACGGCATCGTAATTACAGGGAGATGATAAAAATGCAATATGGATTCTATATTAACTCTTCTAAATGTACGGGCTGTAAAACTTGCCAATTGAGTTGCAAAGATGAGAAAGATAACTCTTTAGGTATCCATTTTCGTCGTGTTTATGAATATGGCGGTGGTGATTGGCAACAAGTTGATGGTCTTTGGCAAAATAATACTTTTACTTACTATTTGTCGATTTCTTGCAATCATTGTGAACAACCGACTTGCGTTCAAGGATGTCCAACTGGTGCAATGCATAAACGTGAGCAAGATGGCTTAGTTGTGGTGAATCAAGATGTTTGTATTGGTTGCCGATACTGCGAAATGCGTTGTCCTTATGGTGCACCACAATATGATCAGCAAAAAAAAGTTATGTCTAAATGTGATGGATGTTATGAGCGTGTAGCGGAAGGATTAAAGCCTGTATGTGTGGAATCATGCCCGCAACACGCTTTAGATTTTGATGAGATTGGTAAGTTACGAGAGCAATATGGTGATGAACGCAATATTGCACCATTACCAAATTCACAATTGACTAAACCCAATATTGTTATAAAACCACATGCACAGGCCAAAGCATCCGGTGATACACTTGGTAAAGTGCTTAATCCGGAGGAGGTCTAAAATGCATGAATTACCACTGGTATTTTTTACTATATTTGGGCAACTATCTGCGGGGATGGTGCTTTTAGGCAGTCTAAATTATTTATTTAATCGATCAACTCATAATACGCTGATTATCGAAAAAATTAATTTGGTTGCTTTAATTTTCATGGCATTAGGTATGTTACTGGCTTCATTTCACTTAGGTAAACCTTTCCGTGCTTTGAATGTGATTTTCGGTATTGGCCGTTCACCAATGAGTAATGAGATTTTTACCTTTGGGGTATTATTTGGTGTGACATTTGGTTGTGTCATACTTGCTTACTTTTCGCACCTTAACAATTCAAATCGATGGGGCTTTATTAACACTTTATGCCAGCGCATTAATCAAATTCCACATATCGGTAAAATGCTTGCTCTATTGTTGGTGATCTTAAGTTTAGTTTTTGTGTGGACAATTGTATTAACTTACATGTTACCGACGGTTAAAACTTGGGGTACTTACTACACGGCAATTCAAATGTACACCACAATGTTGGTATTGGGTGGGGTTATGGTTGCAATGTTAGGATTCTATCGGACGGGTAGTATTGCCTTTTTTATTGGTGCTTTATTGATACTGTTATTAAAGTTCCCCTATATTAACTTAATGATCGAAATCGCTCCCCAGTTGGCTTATGATCAGTATCATTGGGTTGCAATACAGTGTAGGTTATTGCTGGTAGCATTGATTTTGATTGCCTTAAATAGTTGGCTTAGCAAAAAAATAATGATGATTTATTTGCTTGGTTTTGTATGCACTTTAGTCGCTGAACTTTGTGGACGCATTGCCTTTTATAATTTATGGACGATACCGTTATAATAATCGTAAATATTACTAATTAGCGATAATATATAAATAAGAGATTAAGTAATTTGGATAACTTAACTTCAGTCACATTAGCAAAATTATTGGGGGCATTTTTCTATTATTCACCCAATAGCGAAACAGTTAAACCATTGATTGATGGGCTTCTGCATATCGATGAGTTAGCAAGCTGGACAGATAATAAATTAATTAATAAGCAGTGCCAAATATTAGCCGATCAAATACAAAACCCTGATCTTGATTTTCAGTTTTCATTGTTATTTGAAGGGCAAGGTAGTATGCCAGTCCCTCCTTGGGGTTCGGTATATCTTGATCAAGAAAAGTTATTAATGGGAGAATCCCAAGAGCGTTACCGTCAATTTTTACAACAAAATGGTTTAATGCTTAATAGTGGTATGAATGAACCAGAGGATCAGTTCGGGTTAATGCTAATGGCTTTTGCTCTATTAGCAGAAAAAAAACAGTTAGGGGCAGCAAAGCAACTCATTACTGATCATCTATCAATTTGGTGTTCGACCTATTTAAATCGCTTAAAACACAATGAGCTTAGTTTTTTTTACCAAGCTTTAGCTGTGATTACGGAACAATATTTACAGATATTATTAACCAATATTGAATTAGATCTGTTATAACTATTAAAAAAATTAAATTCTTGTTCAAACAGATATTTTTATACCTTATACCTAGCATTGCAGCTTTTAGGATAAACGGTATAATTCTCCAATAATTTATCAGGATAAACTCTATTTATGCTAGCTTATTTACAACTAATGCGACTCGATCGTCCAATTGGCTCATTGCTATTATTATGGCCAACATTTTGGGCTATTTGGCTTGCGACCCATTATCCTCCGGTTTATATCATTGTTGTATTTACTTTAGGGGTACTGGTCATGCGTTCAGCTGGATGTGTTGTGAATGATTACGCTGATAGGCATTTGGATGGTCATGTTGATCGTACTAAGGATCGTCCATTGGCACGCGGGGCATTAACTGAAAAAAATGCATTGTGGACGCTATTAATACTGTTAGTTGTAGCATTAGGTCTTTTGTTAATCTTAAACAAATTATCATGGTTTATAGCCTGCTTAGCATTGTTAACGGCAATGGTTTATCCTTTTATGAAACGTTACACCCATTTTCCTCAAGTTATCTTAGGTATTGCCTTTAGTTGGAGCATTCCGATGGCGTATGCAGCAACAGTAGAACAATTCCCATTAACGTGTTGGTTACTTTGTGTTGCAAATATTTGTTGGACAGTTGCTTATGATACGGAGTATGCCATGGTTGATCGTAATGACGATGTAAAAATTGGCATTAAGTCTACAGCCATTTTATTTGGTCACTATGACAAGCTAATTATTGGAATGCTACAGGCAATTACGCTTATTAGCTTATTGGCTATAGGTAAAATCAATCAGTTATCTGCTTTTTATTATTTTGGTCTATTATTGACGGTATTGCTGTTTATTTATCAACAATGGTTAATTAAAGATCGTGACAGAACAAATTGTTTTAAAGCTTTTATGAATAATAATTATGTCGGTTTGGTTGTATTTATTGGGATATTTGCGGCATAAATATTTATTAAAAGTAATGTTGTTATCGATTTTACTTCAAAATGAGTAATAAAATAAATAATTCCAATAAGATAAGAAGTTAGTGAAAGTAATGATATCTATCTAACGTCATTTATCTAATTATTTTTTCATTGTGTATTGATTTCTTTATTAAAAAGACCAGAATTAATTTCAATCCTGTTTCTTTTTTAATAAGTTTGATTCAAATGGTATACAATATTGGCAGATAGAATAAGTAGTATGAACAAATCCTAATATAGGCATAAATATTTTAGATTGAATAATATTAGCCATTCTAAACTTGAGTATAGTTAATCATAAAAACTATTATGATATAACAATAAAATTTTAATTTATCGAACTTGATAGAAATTAAAAAAAGATATCAATAGGTAATATTATTCACTTTTCAATTCATTTTGGTTTTAATTTAACCTTGTTCAGCTAAGGTTGCTTGCACAATTCGCAGTGCATCAAAAGTTTCTTTAACATCATGAACACGAATAATTTGTGCCCCTTGCATAGCTGCAATTACGGCACAAGATACACTACCAATCATACGTTCTTGAGGGGCAACATTTAAGACTTGTCCTATCATTGATTTCCGTGACATACCGACTAATAACGGTAAACCAAAATGGTGAAAGTTGTTTAATTTAGCTAATAATCGATAGTTGTGTTGTAGAGTTTTACCAAAACCAAATCCCGGATCGAGTATGATTTTTTCACGCTCTATTCCTGCATTTACACAACGGTTAATATGTTGAGTAAAAAATTGATCCACTTCTTGATATATGTCTTGTTGATAATGTGGCGCATTTTGCATGGTTTTTGGATCACCTTGCATATGCATAATACAAACCGGTAATTGTGTCTTTGCTGCGGCTTCAATGGCATCAGGCTCGGTTAGTGCTCGAATATCATTAATTAAGTGAGCCCCGGCTTTTGCCGACTCAGTCATTACTTGTGGTTTAGAGGTATCGACTGAAATCCAAACATCGAAATAACGTGCAATTTTTTCAACCAAAGGTATAACACGATCCAACTCTTCTTCAACCGATACTTCAGCCGCACCTGGACGAGTTGATTCACCACCCACATCAATGAATGTTGCACCTGATTGAATCATACTGTCAACTCGGCGCATAGCATCATCAAGATTATTGTAATTACCTCCATCAGAAAATGAATCGGGTGTCATATTAACAATACCCATTACTTGTGGAAATGAAAGATCCATTATCTGATTTTTAAATCGAATTTCCATAATTGTGCCTTATTTAATTGAATCTTGATAATTATTTTTTAATCTATAGCGTTATAAAATCTTTAACTATGAAAAACGCGCCGTAGCGCGTTATGTTTATATCTTATGAGCAAATTAACTTTCTGGTTGAGGTGGGGTTGTACTACCCTCATTTGGAATTTTGTTTGCTGCTTTTTCATCACCTTCTGTCCAATCATCTGGGACAGAAACTGGACGGCGTGCAATTAAATCTGCAACTTGTTTTGAACCAATAGTTTCATATTTCATTAATGCATCTTTCATTGCATGAAGTACATCAATATTATCCGTTAATATTTGGCGAGCTCGTTGGTAATTACGATCGATTATCGCTTTGACTTCTTCATCAATGATTCGAGCTGTTTCATCTGAAATATCTTTAGGACGCCCATAGGCTGAATTTTCATCCATTTCATAAAATAATGGTCCTAAACGCTCAGAAAAGCCCCATTGTGTGACCATTGCCCTCGCATACTGAGTAGCAACTTTAATATCATTTGATGCGCCTGTCGATACTTTATCTGTACCGTAGATTAACTCTTCTGCAAGTCGACCACCATAAAGTGTTGCAATATCGCCCTCTAATTTTTCTCGACTTTCACTTACTCGGTCACCTTCTGGTAAAAAGAAAGTCACACCTAAGGCGCGTCCACGAGGAATAATGGTCACTTTGTGGATTGGATCGTGATCAGGCATTAAATAGCCAATAATCGCATGTCCAGCTTCGTGATAAGCCGTTGAGACAAGTTGTTCTTGGGTCATGGTTAATGAACGTCTTTCTGTACCCATATTGATTTTGTCTTTGGCTTCTTCAAATTCATCCATGGTGACAAGACGTTTATTACGTCGAGCAGCAAATAAAGCAGCTTCATTAACTAAATTGGCTAGTTCTGCACCTGAATAACCTGGTGTACCTCGCGCTAATACCGATAAATCAACATCAGACCCTAGTGGAATTTTACGCACATGTACGGCTAAAATTTGTTCGCGTCCTTTCATGTCAGGTAAACCAATTTGTACTTGTCGGTCAAAACGACCAGGACGGAGTAAAGCTGGATCAAGTATATCCACTCGGTTAGTTGCAGCAATAATGATAATGCCACTATTGGTTTCAAACCCATCCATTTCAACCAACATTTGGTTTAATGTTTGTTCTCGTTCATCGTGGCCACCCATTGAACCTGCACCACGTTTGCGTCCAACGGCATCGATTTCGTCGATAAAAATAATACAAGGAGCGTGTTTACGAGCTTGATCAAAGAGATCTCTTACACGGGATGCTCCTACACCGACAAACATTTCAACAAAATCAGAACCTGAAATACTGAAGAATGGTACATTGGCTTCGCCAGCTATCGCTTTTGCCAGTAAGGTTTTACCTGTACCTGGAGGCCCAACCATTAGAATTCCTTTTGGAATTCGCCCCCCTAATTTTTGATATTTACCAGGATCTCGTAAGAAATCAACGACCTCAGTTACCTCTTGCTTAGCTTCTTCGCTGCCAGCAACATCAGTGAATTTGGTTTTGACCTGATCGGGAGTTAACATGCGGGCTTTACTTTTGCCGATCGCCATTGGCCCACCTTTACCGCCCCCATTCATTTGGCGAATGACAAAGAACCAAAGACCAATAAATACTGCCATTGGAAACCAAGAAATTAATACATTGGCTAATAAGCTTGGTCTTTCATCAGGTTGGCCATATACAGCAACTTTATTGAGCACCAAATCATCCATTAATTTATCATCATAATAAGGGATATAGGTAACATAATTTTCATTACCGTTGGTTGTAGCAGTAATCTCACGTCCATTGATATGCACTTCTTTGAGCTTTTTGTTGGCAATATCAGAATTAAATTGAGTATAATTAACTTGAGGGAGACCATTAGATATAGCGCTAAATTGGTTAAATACAGCGATTAACACTATAGCAATTACTCCCCAAATCAGTAAATTCTTTACCATGTCGTTCAAAAGAAAAACCTCTCATAAAAATAATAGTTACGACCAAAATTAACGAAGTATGGTACTACAAATTTATTAAACTGGCTACTTCATACCCATTGCAACAATATAAACTTCTCGAGATCTTGCACGAGAAGCTTCAGGTTTACGAATTTTGACTGTTTTAAACATAGCGCGTACTTGTTTTAAATATTCTTCAAATCCTTCCCCTTGAAAGACTTTCACGATGAAATTGCCATTATGTGCAAGCACATCTCTACACATATCAAGTGCAAGTTCAACTAAGTACATTGCTCTCGGTATATCAACAGCTGGTTGACCACTCATATTTGGAGCCATATCAGACATAACAACTTGGACTTTTTCTTCTCCAACTCGTTCTAATAATGCTTTCAAAACGAGTTCATCTCTAAAGTCACCCTGTAAAAAATCAACACCAACGATAGGATCCATAGGAAGTAAATCACATGCAATAATGCGCCCTTTATTACCAATCAATGAGGCAACATATTGTGACCAACCACCGGGCGCTGCACCTAAATCAACTACAGTAATACCTGGTTTGAATAATTTATCACTTTTTTGAATTTCTTCTAATTTAAACCATGCTCTTGAGCGTAGTCCTTTTTTTTGTGCCTGTTGCACAAAGCGGTCATTAAAATGTTCATTGAGCCAACGCGTTGAACTTGCTGAGCGTTTTTTGTTACTCACAGATAATAAATCCTTAGTATAAGATGGTTACTTCAATTGATTACTCATATATATAAGGGTAAAATAACCAAATTACAACTTAATGTGATAAAAAATTAATGAATTTATCGAATAAACAAAAACAGTATTTAAAAAGTGAAGCTCATCACCTTAAACCTATTGTGATGATTGGTGCTAATGGATTTACCGAGGGCGTTTTAGCCGAAATTGAAAATGCCCTGAATTTCCATGAATTAATCAAAATTAAGATATCTGCAGAAGACCGTGAAACTAAAAAGTTAATTTGTGAAGCCATTATTCGCGAAACAGATGCGCTAGCTGTTCAACAAGTTGGATCGATTTTCACTATTTTTAGACCAAGTGAAGAGAAGAAAATCTCATTACCTAAATAATTGTAACAGGGCGTGTAAGCCCTGTACATTTTTTAATTTAAATATATTCAACTTTAACAATATCAAATTCGACATCACCGCCAGGTGTTTTTATTTGTACTGTATCACCATCTTCTTTGCCTATTAGTCCTCTTGCAATCGGAGAGTTGACCGAAATAAGATTTTGTCTATAATCAGCTTCATCATCACCAACGATTCGATAGGTGGTTTCTTCATCCGTATCTACATTTATTACTGTAACCGTTGCACCGAAAATTATTCTTCCAGTATTTTTCACTTTAGTAATGTCGATAATTTGCGCTTGTGATAATTTACCTTCGATTTCTTGAATACGCCCTTCGCAAAAACCTTGTTGTTCTCTTGCTGCATGATATTCGGCATTTTCTTTTAAATCCCCGTGTGCTCTAGCTTCGGCAATGGCGGCTGTAATTTGCGGTCGTTTAACGTTTTTCAGCTCTTCCAATTCCGCACGTAATAATTCTGCTCCCTTTACCGTCATTGGGATTTGTTTCATCTCTGTTTCTCCCGTTTTACTTTTTAACAAATAAAAAATAGCAAGCCTACCTCTTTATATACAGTAGAAAAGTTATTTATTTTATTTTAAATACACTCATTTTTATATATTAACTTTAAAACTGACTTAATCACAAATCATTTGTATCGAAATCAGATGCTATTTTGATTAAAATGAGGTATCGTAATGTAATTATTAAATAATTTATTTTAGTGATTAGTCTATTTATGCGACGATTAAAACTTTTTATAATTATTTTATCGACAATTGTTTGTTTTTTGATTTTTTTACCTTATTTTTTTCTACAGACTTCATTTGGCGCAAAATTAGCCAGTCAACAATTGTCAAAATTAAGTTCTTATACTATATCAATTGATAATATGCATCATTCATTTGCAAATTTATATGAATTATCATTTGATAATGTAATTATTAGTGATGAAAAACAGGAAATAGTTAGAATTCCTAAATTAGTTATTGGATTAGATAAAAATAATCTTTGGCAATTGAACCATTTTAAGTATATTACTGTTATAAATGGTGTAATTAATTATGATCCAGATATTAAGCATGATAATTTTACAGCAGATACGTTAAAACTCATTGATTCTACCGTTAATACCTCCTTTAATAATGGGCAAATAAATTTATCTTTTCAACAATTAAATGGTGGTATTAAACCATTTAGTTCATCCGGTGATGGAAAGTATCAGTTTGATCTGACTTCACAATATGTTTCCCTTAACCAGCTACCAATGAATAAAGTTCTTATTCAAGGATTTCATCGCGATAATATTACATCTATTACTAATTTAGGTGGGAATTTTGATAAAGGCTTTTTTGTGAGTAAATTAAAAATATTATCAGATAATAGTTTGGATATTGATCAATTAAAAGTAAGCAATATTCATTTCCAAACAACGGATGATAATTATTTTGATGAATATTTATCAGCATTACCAAAATTAACGCTTCGCCAGTTGTCTATTTTTGAAAGCAGTATACAGTTGCCGTCTTTAATTATTGATAAAGGTAATCTTGAAACAGCTAACCTACGATATGATGATCGATGGCATGTTGAGGATGGTTCTATTATTTTTAATGCTGATAGTGTTGTCTGGCATAATAATACGTTTTCATCCGTATTGCTTCAATTAGCTTTAAATGATCAACAGGTAGATATCCAAAAAGCAATGGCAACTTGGAATAATGGCAATGTGAATTTTTCGGGTATATGGAAGAATAACTCATTATATTTAAGTAAGTTATTATTAGCGGGCGTTGATTGTAAAATAACCGAAAAATTAGAGCAATTTTTATTGCCAGACATTTTTAGTCAAGTTGTAATCAATGAATTAACAGTGTTACCAAGCATGTTAATTAATACTAATCGAACTTATCCATTTACTTTAATTAATTTCGAAGTTTCTGGCTCTGATGTAATTTTAGTCAAAGATAAAAAATTGGGCTTATATTTTGGAACTTTATTTTTAAAAGCCGAAAAAGGTTCGATTAATGGGATCGATGTTAACTATCCTGATCTGGTAGTAAAATTTGATCCACAGTATAATACCTTATTGAATTTTAGTTCATTAGTAAGTGGTGGAATGGTTGAGGCTGTTGCCAAAGTTAATCCATTGCAAACTGAGTTTTTATCATTGCACATCTCAGCATACGGTATAAGCAGTTTACTTCTTGACGAATGGAAGTTAGTTAAAGAACCTCCTAATGCTTTCAATTATAATGCCGATTTACATGGCGACATTTCACCATTTGGTTTATCTGGTACATTTTTAACAAATGGTAATGAGTTTATTGTTAACCCACAACATTGATTTTAAAAAAAGCAATCTTATATAATTTGTAACAAACTATTTTATTGGTTGTATCAATTTTAATATCAAACTGGCTTTGATAATAAAATTACATGAGGTGGTGATGGAGTTAGTAAGATTAGATAAATGGCTGTGGGCTGCAAGGTTTTATAAAACCCGTTCTTTAGCCAGAGAAATGATTGATGGTGGTAAAGTTCACTACAATGGGCAACGTGCTAAACCAAGTAAAATTGTTGAAGTTGGGGCAATGTTGACACTTCGTCAGGGTTCTGAACAAAAAACGATTCAAATTTTGGCTATTAGCAGTCAAAGAAGAACTGCCGCTGAAGCCCAATTTCTTTATCGAGAAACTCTCGATAGTATTGCTAAGCGCGATAAAATGGCAGAAGCACGCAAGCTTAATGCATTGACTATGCCGCATCCTAATAGAAGACCAGATAAAAAAGAGCGACGAAATTTGCTTAAATTTAAATATGATAGACAAAAAGGTGACAACAACTAATATGGATACTCTAAATCGATTTTTATTTGATAATCATCCTATTCGCGGTGAAATTACCCATCTTGAACAGACATACCAAGCTATTTTAGATAATCATAATTATCCAATAGCAGTACAAAAGTTATTAGGCGAATTATTAGTTGCAACCAGCTTATTAACTGCCACTTTAAAATTTGAAGGTGATATTGCTGTACAATTACAGGGTGATGGACCTCTCACTTTAGCTGTAGTTAATGGTAATAATCAGCAAGAGTTGCGTGGTGTTGCTCGAATTAATAGTAGTATCGCTGATAATGCTTCACTTAAAGATATGGTAGGTAATGGCTATATAGTTATCACAATTACACCTAAAAATGGCGAACGCTATCAAGGCATAGTTGGTTTGGAAAAAGATTCATTAATAGGCTGTATAGAAAACTATTTTATGCAGTCAGAACAGTTACCAACTAGGCTGTTTGTTAAAACAGGTTTATTTGAGGGTAAGTTAATGGCTTCAGGAATTTTACTGCAAGTTTTACCTAGTAATGAAAATGCAACCGATTCATTTGAGCATCTTAGCGCTTTGACTGAAACAATTACTAGTGATGAGTTATTTGGGCTATCAACTGATGAAATTTTATATCGTCTTTACAATCAAGAAGAAGTTAGGCTTTTTGAAACTCATAATATTATTTTTAAATGTGGATGCTCTCGTCAACGTTGTGAAGATAGTTTAATGACTTTACCCGCTAACGAAATTGATGAAATTCTAAATGAAGATGATGGAAAGATTGATATTCATTGTGATTATTGTGGAAAGCATTACATCTTTGATGCAATTGATATCACTCAAATGAGAAATAAACAAAATCCTCAATACCATTAATATTTCATTTAAAAGAACCACTAAAATTTATGAAATTTTAGTGGTTAAGGGAAATATAGGGAAATTAAACCCATATTTAATGTATCAAAGTTATGTAAATATACCAGTCTTTTTTGTTTATTTAGATGATATTTTTGTAAATCATCTTTACAAATAAATTTTTAGTTAAGTATCTTAAAACAAGGTATTAATTTGAAAATTTTTCACAAAAGTTAATACTTTATTATTTAATAGGCTATTATATTTATCGCCAATTATTAAAAGTTATTCAAAGCTGATACCTTTGTTCTTTATCAATAAAAAGTGACAAGTTTTAACTATTTCTTCTTATCTATAGTGATATTTTCAACAATTGCGTGTTGGTTACTGATTTTGCATTTTATATTAAATTGATAAAGTGTCAGTCCATATTCTCGTTGCTCAATATTATTTTGTTTATATGCAGGTCTTGGATCTTGAGAAATAACCTGCGTAATTAATTCTGTAAGGTGTGGGTAAGTTGATAGGTGTGAAGTTAGAATCAATTGCGCTTGCGGTGAAAATTCAACTGTGATTTTTCTCTCTGGTTCTGATTGAGCATAACCAGCAATAGCTGTAGGATAACTATCACAATAAGGTAAGTAAGGTTTAATATCGATAATTGGCGTGCCATCAACTAAATCAATACTGCCTAATTTCAAAATAATTTGCTTATTTTTAATGACAATATCTTTTAATTCGACCGCTGAAAGTCCAATATGATTGGGGCGAAAAGGTGATCTGGTGGCAAATACACCTAATGTTTTATTACCGCCTAAGCGCGGTGGACGCACAGCTAAACGCCACTTTTCTGGCTCAATATGATGAAACTGAAATAATAGCCATAAATGTGAAAATTGTTCTAATCCTTTAACACTAACAGGATTATTATATGGTGCTAATAGATGAAGTTCGCCTTGGCCTGCGGTAACTAAATTGGGTTGTCGAGGGACCGCAAATTTTTCGCTGTAGGGGGAGTGAATAATACCGATAGGTTTGATTTGATATGTCATTATTTAAGATTTTTATTCATTGATGGCAAAATTTAAATAGTTTTATTGATTCTTTATTATCTTTCCGCTGATTTATTGGTCAGCGGAAAGATATTTATAGTTGATAATTCATAAATCATTACCAACCGCGAATTGCACCGCCATTGAAAATTTGATCGGCTTTTTGTGCTACTGCATCGGTTTGATAGGCTTTAACAAAGTTTTTGACGTTCTCATTATCTTTGTCAGCTTCTCGGGCTACAATAATATTAACATAAGGTGATTCTTTATCTTCAACAAATATACCATCTTTGCTTGGTGTTAAATTTGCTTGTCCTGCAAAGGCATTATTGATAATAGCAAGATCAATCTGTGCATCATCTAATGAACGCGGTAGCATTGGTGCTTCAAGCTCAACAATTTTGTAATTATAAGGATTACTTGTGATATCAAGAACGGTTGGTAGTAAACCTTTGGTTTCATCAACAGTAATCATTCCTTCGTGTTGTAGTAAGAGTAATGCACGACCTAAATTGGTTGGATCATTTGGAATAGCAATAGTTGAATTAGCAGCAATAAAGAAAGTTTCACCACGAGGTGAAGTTACTTTTACACCTTCACCTGTTTCAGTTGTGTTATCAATTGGTTTTAATTTATGGGAATAGCTAGCAATAGGGTAAACAAATGAGTTACCGACAACAGCGAGTTTATAGCCGCGTTCTTTTATTTGTTCATCTAAATAAGGTTTATGTTGAAAAGCATTAATATCGATTAAGCCATCATTTAATGCTTGGTTTGGTGTAACATAATCATTAAAAATAACCAGTTCAACATCTAGGTTATAAAGATCTTTGGCTTGTTGCTTAACAACTTCTGCAACTTCTTGTTCAGGACCAGAAATCACACCTACTTTAACCATGCTAACTTTAGTCGGTTCTTCTGATTTATTATCTGAAACTGTTGATTGCTTATTATCGCAACCAGTTAAAAAAAATGAACTTACCAATGTGATAATAAGTGCTAACTTTTTAATAGACATAAATTCCTCCAAAATTAGTGATGCGTAACGCGTTTGACAATCCTATTGCCGATAAATTGTATAATAAAAACAATAACAATTAATATAATTAAAACCGTATTCATTATAGCAGGCTTATAGCCATTGTAACCATATTGAATCGCAAGTTGACCTAAACCACCGGCACCAACGGCTCCAGCCATAGCAATATATCCAGTAAGAGTAATTAATGTGATTGTCATGCTGTTGACTATTACCGGTAATGATTCAGGTAATAGAACTTTATATATAATTTGTAATGGGGTTGCGCCCATTGAGCGAGCCGCCTCAATTAGTCCTTTAGGTACATCCAATAACGCATTTTCAATCATACGTGCAATTAATGGAGAAACACCAATACTTAATGGAACCACCGCTGCTTGTTTACCGATAAAAGTTCCCATTAAAATTGTAGTAAATGGAATAATCCAAACAATTAATATAATAAAAGGTATGGAACGAAACACATTAGTAATAAATGAAAGCGTGCTATTGGCTGTATAACAATCTAAAATTTGTCCTTTACGGGTGGTATAAAGTAATATACCAATAGGTAAACCTATTACTGCCCCCCAAAAACCGGACAGAATAACCATATATAATGTTTCATCGGTTGCTTGTGCCATTTTGAATAGCATAGCTTCATTAAATCCATTAAATGAAGAACAAAATGCCACAAAGTTTGCCCAAAAGTCGTGTCCTGCTAAATATCTAAATAATGACTCAAAAGGCTTAAATGATGGAATAAAATTAAACATAGCCAAGCACCTCTACTTTAGTGTTATTTTTTTCTAAAAATTGAATTGCTGATGCTGTGCTTTTGGGGTTTCCTCTTATTTCAGCTAACATTAATCCGAATTTAACACCTCCTGCATAATCCATTTGTGCACTAATAATATTGCTATCAATATCAAACTCTTTAGAAATTTGTGATAATAACGGTAAATCAACTGAAACACCGGTAAACTCAAAACTAACCAAAGGATTAAGTCCTTCTTTATATTCAGACGATAGTTTTACTAAATAATCTTCAGGAATATTAAGGTGTAAAGTTGATTGAATAAATTGACGCGCAATATCTGTTTTTGCATGTGAAAACATTTCTCCGACCGATGATTGCTCAACTAATTCTCCATTACTAATAACGGCAACTTGGTCACAAATTTGTTTAACAACATCCATCTCGTGGGTAATTAATAAAATGGTTAAACCTAATTTTTGGTTGATATCTTTTAATAATGCCAAAATAGAACGCGTTGTTTCAGGGTCAAGTGCACTGGTTGCTTCATCACACAATAAAACTTTGGGATCACTAGCTAACGCTCTTGCTATAGCAACACGTTGCTTTTGACCACCCGATAAATTAGCTGGATAGGCATTAGTCTTTTCAGTTAATCCAACTAAATCAATAAGTTCACTAACTTTTTGTTTAATTATGGCTTTAGGTGTTTTATTCAGCTCAAGGGGAAATGCAATATTATCAAATACTGTGCGTGAAGAAAGCAGATTGAAATGCTGAAAAATCATGCTAATTTTTCGACGTACTTCTATAAGCTTACGATTTGATAAATGAGTTATCTCTTGATTATCAAAAAATATTTTACCACTGGTCGGTCTTTCTAAAAGATTGACACAGCGAATAAGCGTGCTTTTTCCTGCACCCGACTTACCAATAACACCATAAATTTTGCCTTTGGGTACATGAATTGTAATGTCCTTTAATGCATGAATTGGCGAATTATTATGTTCAAATATTTTCGAAATATGTTGTAGTTGTATCATAATATATAAAGACAATGTGTGAATAGGTGAATATTAAGACGTCTAGACATCTAAGTCAATCAATAATATGCTATGTAAATTCGCGGAATATCTAAGCAAAAGGGAAAAAAGTTAACATGAAACCAGCTATTTTTTTAGATCGAGATGGAACCATTAATATTGATTATAATTATGTGCATACAATTGATAAATTTCATTTTATTGATGGTGTCATTGATGCAATGCAAGAACTGAAAAAAATGGGCTTTTTATTGGTTATTACAACTAACCAATCTGGGATTGCAAGAAATAAATTCACAGAAGAACAATTTAATGTCCTAACAGAATGGATGGATTGGTCATTACAAGATCGAGGTGTAGATTTAGACGGTATCTATTATTGTCCGCATGATCCTTTATTAGATACATGTGAATGTCGAAAACCAAATCCGGGTATGATTCAAACTGCAGCTAAAGAGCTAAACATAGATATCACTAATTCATATATGGTTGGTGATAGAATTTCTGACTTATTATCAGGTAAACGTGCTGGTGTTAAAAAAACAGTACTAGTAAAGACTGGGGATATAGTTACGGATGAAGCATTAGCTCAAGCTGATTGGGTCATCGACAGCTTAGCGGATTTACCAAAAAAGATAAAAGCAGAATCTTAGATTAGTGATTATTTGAATGCAGCATTTAGAATGAATGCTGCATACTTTATATATTAATTTAATCATTACTGATTCTTTTAGTGATAGGCAATATAGTTTATACAAGTAAATAAAAACAGCGATTTGATATAAAATGTCTAGTTTTAGTATGCTTTGAATGCATTTAGACCAAAAAAAACACAAACAGAAAAAAAATAGCAATAAACACTTGCAGTAAAATTTAAAGTGCCTATAATGCGCATCCACTGACACGGCGTCAGCGATA
>NZ_JACFPX010000025.1:0-31255 GCF_016101765.1 Gilliamella sp. B14448G11
TATGATAATTTTTAAATCTCGACTATATTTTGACATAAAAAGACCCCCAGTTAGTGGTTGTCCAACTATTGGGGGTCACTTCATATCTCCGACTTTTTTGATGTTAAAGGCTCTTTTTTAATATTCATTTAACATTGTGTTTTATTATTTTATTTAAAACATAAAATGATTAGTCAAGAAGTTACTGATTAAATCATTTCAAATAAACCATAAATCTTAGTTAACTCACTGAAAATTTGTAACCCCTATCACTACAACCAAGCTTGCTTTATTTTTACTTGATAAAATTTCATCATAGTCGTTATGAAAAATTATCATCCCGCCGACTTAGTCGACATTCTACGAAAAATTGAAAACCTGATTCGCCCTGGTGTTATTTATCAAACCAATGGCGATCGGGTTAAAGTCCGTACTGGTGAATTAATTACAACATGGTTACCTTGGTTTAGTCATCGTGCGGGAAAAAGTCGCACATGGTGGCGCCCATCGGTAGGTGAACAAGTATTTATTTTAAGCCCTAATGGTAATCTTTCGTTAGGTTGCGTATTACCTAGCATTTATTGTGATACAAATCCTGCTCCAGCTAAATCTGATGATGGTTATATTGTGACATTCCCTGATGGTGCATCATTTGAATATGAACCTGAAACTAGTCAACTAACTATCAAAGGTATCAAAACCGCTGTGATTGAGGCCAGTGAACAAATAACCGCTAAAGCAGGTAGCAAAATTCAACTTGATACTCCATTAGTGGAGTGCAGTGATCATGTAACATTCAAATCATTTAGTGCTAGTGGTGGTGGAGCTAAAGGAAATACAGGCACATTAACTGGAAACGTCATTCATCAACAAGGTCAATTATCATCAAACGGTATTGTATTAGATTCTCACATCCACATTGGCGTTAAAGCTGGTGGTGATTCAACAGGAAAACCGCAATGAGTTACATAGGTATGAACAGCAAAACAGGGCGAACGATTAACGATATGGATCATATCAACCAATCGATTAAAGACATTCTTACGACACCGATTGGTTCCAGAATTGAGCGTCGTAGTTATGGTTCTTTACTGTTTTTACTTTTAGATAATCCAAATACAGAAGCAACAAAATTACGAGTGATTTCGGCAACGGTATTGGCACTTGCTCAATGGGAACCGAGAATAAAACTTGATGCTGTCGACGTATTTCCTGATAAAGAAAAATTAACCTTACAAATAACTGGTTCCCGAATAGACAAACCAAACCAAACATTTACTAGCGAAATCGAGGTAGCAACATGGCCACATTAACTGATCTTTCAAAATTACCCTCCCCAAATGTGATTGAATCATTAGATTTTGAGGAGATTTTTAATCGTCGCAAAGCTAAATTTCTTTCACTTTATAGTGCTCAAGATCAGGAAGAAGTTGCTAAAACATTACAATTTGAAAGTGAGCCGATTGTAAAGTTATTACAAGAAAGCAGCTATTACGAACTGCTTTTACGGCAACGAATAAACGAAGCATCACAAGCTCTTATGATTGCTCACGCTAAAGATCAGGATTTAGATAATTTAGGAGCAAATTTTAATGTTCATCGTTTAACCATTCAAGCTGAAGATAATAGTGTCGTTCCAGCTATTAAAGAGATCAAAGAAGCTGATAGTGATTTTAGAGTGCGAATTCAATCTGCATTTGAAGGCTTATCAGTCGCTGGCCCTCGAGCTGCTTATGAATTTTTTGCTCGAAGTGCTGATGGACGAGTATTAGATGCCGCAGCTGAAAGTCCATCACCAGCTTGTGTTACATTAGCAATATTATCACGCGATAATAATGGTGTTGCCTCAGATGAACTGATTGAAATCGTTAAAAAAGCAGTTAATCAAGACGATCGCCGTCCTATTGCTGATAGGGTAACCGTTAAATCGGTAGAATTAATTAACTATCAAATCAAAGCTAAACTTTACTTATATCCAGGACCAGAATCAGAGCCGATTAAAAAAACGGCCATGAATAATTTACAAGCTTATATTAGCGAAAAACATCGAATTGGACGAAGAATCAGTCGCAGTGCAATTATTTCAGCATTACATGTTGTTGGTGTACAGCGTGTTGAACTTCAAGAGCCTGCACAAGATATTATCATCAGCCGTGAGCAAGCTAGCTATTGTTCAAACTATCAGATTGAGGTAGCAGGTTATGGCGAATAAAACGCTACTCCCCCCTACTGCTACCAAACTTGAAAAAAATCTTTCACAAGCGATTGCTTGTGAGCCACCAATTCCACTACGTTCACTTTGGGATCCACAAACTTGTCCATATGAATTACTGCCTTATTTAGCATGGCAATATAGCGTAGACCGTTGGGATGAAGAATGGTCTGAGCAGATCAAACGAAAAGTCATTGCTGAAGCATTTGAAATTCATAAACTCAAAGGTACTAAAGAAGCAATTCGCCGTGCTGTCGAGCCATTTGGTTTTTTAATCAAAATTAGTGAATGGTGGCAAAACAATCAAACTCCAGGTTCTTTTACACTGGAAATTGGCGTATCAGATACTGGCATAACCGAAGAATATTATAACGAACTTAGTCGTATAATTGATGATGTGAAACCCGTATCTCGTCAATTATCAAATTTGGCGATTCAATTAGCCTCTAAAGGCTCCCTAACCATCGGTGTCAGTGGTTATGATGGTAATACATTAGCTATCTATCCTTATATCGCTGAAAAAGTAATAACGCAATCTGAAAGCCATTTTGGTGCAACTATTCATTTAATCGATACAATGAGCATAATACCATGAATCAAATCTACTATACAATCTTAACTAAACGAGGGGCGGCATTGTTAGCCAATGCTACCGCACTGGGCGTACCACTTAAAATAACTCAAATGGCAGTTGGAGATGGCAACGGTAAAATACCAAAACCGGATGAAAGCCAAACCAAATTAGTGCACGAAGTTAGACGTGCAGCTATCAACACACTATTTGTCGATAAAGAAAACCCCAATCAAATTATTGCAGAGCAAGTTATACCCGAGTCTGATGGCGGCTGGTTTATTCATGAAATTGGTTTGTTTGATGATAAAGGTAATCTAATCGCCGTAGGTAACTGCCCTGCTACCTATAAACCTAAATTAGCTGAAGGCAGTGGCCGAACACAAGTGATTAGAATGGTTATTATTGTAGACAATACCCAATCTATTCAATTAAAAATCGATCCGGCAGTGGTATTAGCTACCCGAGAATACGTTGATGATTTAATTACCGCAAAGATGACGATTCATGAAAAATCAATCAATCACCCAAATGCCACCACTAAATCTAAAGGTTTTGTACAATTAAATTCGGCAATTAATTCTAATATTGAAAACCAAGCCGCAACACCATTAGCTGTTAAAAAAGCCTATGATTTAGCAAACGGGGCGTTAAAAAAATCCGGCGACACAATGAGCGGTCAATTAATTTTGTCAGAACTCGGAATAAAACATAGATATAGTGACAGTGAAAATGTGATGGTATCGAGAACGAGCGGCGATGATTACGCACATGTATTCTATGATGCAAATAAAAAACAATGGAAGAGCAAATTAGTATATAACTCGACAAAAAACTCGTGGAGTTTTCAATCTATTGATGATGTCGTAATTAATGGTAAGTCAGTGCTAAAAACTGGAGATTACGGAATCGGCTCATTAACTGGCGCTCCAACTAGTAATCCAAATGATCGGTTACCAAGCGGTTGGTATGCAACTCAAACGTCTGATTTTCCAGATTTGTCCAGAAATGATTCAGCCACATTAGCTGTTTACGGTAGTTCACATAAAAACTTTTACGTTGAACAATTATTCGTTGTTGCATCAAAAACACCTAAAATATTTAACCGCTGCGCAACAATAGATGGTAAACAACAATGGTATGAAACTATCACAACATCCAACATTAACAACTATATCCCCGTTGGAATTCCTCAACCGTGGCCTAGTAACAATCTACCTTCTGGCTGGCTGGAGTGCAATGGTTCGGCTTTCGATAAAAATCAATTTCCAAAACTAGCAGTTGCATATCCTAATGGCTTCCTACCAGATTTACGCGGTTTATTTATTCGCGGTAAAGATAACGGACGTGGATTAGATCCCGATAGAGATATTTTAAGTTATCAGGACGATGCAATTCGGAACATTTGGGGTTCAGTGTATGGTTCGAATAATCCCGATCATGGTTTTCTAGGTGATTTAGTTAATGCTAATGGGACATTTAGATTAAATGGAGTAGGTAAAAAGAAAGGATTACCAAATGAGGGCGTCACTGCTTGGGGTTGTGAAGAGCTGATATTTGATCCGTCGATATCCTCCCCTGTAGCTCATGAAAACCGACCGCGTAATATCGCATTTACATATATAGTAAAAGCTGAATAATTAGGAGAAAAATAATGAAATATCAATTAAAACCAGAATCAGCAGTATTGGACAATAATGGTTTAACTCAATCAGCAGGCTGGGCAATTATTTATAATGTTGACGCTAAAGGTGAATTTTTACAAGCAACCTATCAATATTTACCAATTGGTGTTGGCTTACCGGCTAATGCTTATTTAGAATCGCCAAAAAGTGTTAAAGACAATCAAGCAATCATTCACGATGGACAACAATGGACCTATCCTACAGATTTACGTGGCACTAAGATTTATTCAATTGAAACAGGTGCAGAAACCACCCTTCAAGAGTTAGGTGAAATTCCTGATGGTTATACTGATTTAAAACCAGCAAGTGAATTTGATAGCTGGGATGGGGAAAAATGGCAATTTGATAAAAATAAACAGCATCAATGTGAAGTCAATCAAGCTTCAACCAAGAAAAATCAACTTCTCGCTGAAGCAACTACGCAAATCAGTTATTTACAAGATGCCGTTGATTCACAAATTGCCAGTGAACAAGAAGCGCAATTACTCGTTGAATGGAAAAAATATCGAGTGTTAGTAAATCGCATTGATATCGAACAAGCACCTAATATCGAATGGCCAAAACAACCTAAATAACTTTGATAGATAAACAAAAAACCTTAGTAATTTTGAAGTGACCCCATAAAGTTGGACACTTCAATTTTGACTAAGGTTTTTTATTCACATCTTATATTTCTAGCGATTGGTTGTTTTAGCTGTTTGTAATGATTTTTTTTACAAATCCTTCCATTAACTAATTTTTTTAGACTGTGTCACTATCTTTAGCAAGCCATTTTATAAAATGCAAATCCAATGCACTTTATAAAGTATTCATAAACTAGATATTTAAAACAAACACAATCAGCTCATTCGATCGTCTTATTAGCGATTCGAATTTTTATTTATAGGATAAAAATATGGGTCAAAAATTTTATACGTTACTTACTCAACAAGGGGCAGCATTACTAGCAAATGCTACTGCTTTAGGTATTCCACTCAAATTAAGTAAGATGGCTGTTGGTGATGCAAATGGTAATCCGACAACACCAGATGCTAGTCAAACCAAATTAGTTCACGAAGTGTATCAAGCACCACTTAATTCATTAAACACTGATGAAAAAAATCCTAATCAAATTATCGCTGAATTAGTTATTCCTGAAAATCAAGGCGGTTGGTTTATTAATGAAATCGGCTTATATGATAAAGATGATAATTTAGTTGCTGTCGGTAATTGCCCTGCCACCTATAAACCAAAATTATCTGAAGGCAGTGGTCGCACACAAGTCATACGAATGATTATTGTGGTTGATAATGTTAATGCTGTTGCTCTTAAAATTGATCCATCGGTGGTATTAGCCACCCGTCAATATGTGGACGATTTAATTACCAGCAAAATAGTAAATCATGAAAAAACAACTAATCACCCAAATGCGACTACTACATCAAAAGGTTTTGTGCAATTAAATTCAGCTACTGATTCAACAATTGAAAATCAAGCTGCAACTCCCAAAGCAGTTCGAGATACTTATGAATATGCAAGATTTTCCGACATAAAAGCTCAGTCTGCATATGATCATGCAAGCGCAGCACATAAACGAATTGATCCAATTGCAGATAAATTTCATTGCGACCTATATGAATCTCGCATCTATTCAGAAGATAAACGATTTTGCTTACTTATACGTAATGATGGTTTAGCTGCTGGATATAATGTCAATGAAAATAAAGTAATGTGGTACTTTCAAAAAGATGGGGCTTTAAATGCAAAAATATCAGTGAGTAATATTTTTGATTTAGAAAACTTTATTGGTGATAAAACAATCCCTGTTGGAATCCCTCAACCATGGCCTAGTAACAACCTACCTTCTGGCTGGCTAGAGTGCAATGGTTCGGCTTTCGATAAAAATCAATTTCCAAAACTGGCTGCCGCATACTCTCAAGGTTTTTTGCCTGACTTACGAGGTGAATTTATTAGAGGATGGGATAACTTTAGAGGTGTCGATCCAGAACGTGAATTGCTGAGTTGGGAAACCGATGCCATCAGGAATATATATGGAGAGTTTAAAACAGCTGCTAATCCTGAATATGCTAGTGGGGTTTTTAATACAATTCCAGCAAATACTCGTCATATAAGAAGTAGTTTAGATCCTAACAATGCAACAATTGTTTTTAATGCTTCAAGTGTTGTACCTGTTGCACATGAAAACCGACCACGCAATATCGCATTTATGTATATCGTTAAAGCAGAATAAATAGGAGAAAAATAATGAAATATCAATTAAAACCAGAATCAGCAGTATTAGATAATAATGGTTTAACTCAATCAGCAGGCTGGGCAATTATTTATAATGTTGACGCTAAAGGTGAATTTTTACAAGCAACCTATCAATATTTACCAATTGGTGTTGGCTTACCGGCTAATGCTTATTTAGAATCGCCAAAAAGTGTTAAAGACAATCAAGCAATCATTCACGATGGTCAACAATGGACCTATCCTACAGATTTACGTGGCACTAAGATTTATTCAATTGAAACAGGTGCAGAAACCACCCTTCAAGAGTTAGGTGAAATTCCTGATGGTTATACTGATTTAAAACCTGCAAGTGAATTTGATAGCTGGGATGGGGAAAAATGGCAATTTGATAAAAATAAACAGCTTCAATATGAAATCAATCAAGCTTCAACCAAGAAAAATCAACTTCTCGCTGAAGCAACTACGCAAATCAGTTATTTACAAGATGCTGTTGATTCACAAATTGCCAGTGAACAAGAAGCGCAATTACTCGTTGAATGGAAAAAATATCGAGTGTTAGTAAATCGCATTGATATCGAACAAGCACCTAATATCGAATGGCCAGAAAATCCAAATAACTAATTTTGATATCAATCACTGTCATTTACTAATACGATTTAGCATAGTAAATGGCAGTTTTTATGTCTGATATATACATCTTATAAAGTAAATATTTTCACTATAAATTGTAGTAATTTCCACTACAAATCCAATCACTAACTCCTTTGTATTAAATATGTAAATATTGATAAGTACATTAACTTTATGATATGTAAACCACAACGGAGAACTTATGGCTAACGACTATCATCACGGCGTCCGAGTCATCGAAATCAATGAAGGTTCACGCTCTATCAGAACAGTATCAACTGCTGTTATTGGTATTGTTTGTACTGGCGATGATGCCGATGCGACGCATTTTCCACTTAACACTCCTGTCTTAATTACAAATGTCAATACCGCAATCGGTAAAGCTGGCTCGACGGGAACACTTAAATCAACACTAGAAGCAATTGCAGATCAATGTTCGCCTGTTATTGTTGCAGTTCGTGTTGAAAAAGGTGCAACTATTGAAGAAACTGAAGCAAATATCATTGGTACCACGACTGAAGATGGCAAATATACCGGTATGAAAGCACTGCTTTCAGCACAAACTCAGTTAAAAGTAAAACCACGTATATTAGGTGTGCCTGGTTATGACTCATTACCTGTTGCTACCGCACTAATCTCATTAGCACAAAAATTACGTGCCTTTTGTTATGTTTCAGCTTATGGTGCTAAAACTAAAGAGCAAGCCGTACTTTATCGCGATAAATTAGGTGCTCGTGAAGCTATGGTAATTTGGCCAGATTTTGTCGGCTTTGACACCACACAAAAACAAAATGTCACTTTAGCTGCAACGGCTAGAGCTTTAGGACTACGTGCCCAAATTGACCAAAAAGTTGGTTGGCATAAAACATTATCAAATGTTCCTGTCAATGGTGTCACAGGTATTTCTAACGATGTCTTTTGGGATTTGCAAGAAGAAAGCTCTGACTCAAATTACTTAAACGAACACGATGTAACTACCCTAATTTGCAATCAAGGCTATCGCTTCTGGGGATCTCGTACTTGTTCTGCTGATACATTATTTGCGTTTGAAAACTACACTCGTACAGCACAAGTATTAGCTGACACTATTGCTGAAGCACAATTCCAATTAGTTGACGCACCAATGCATGCCTCTTTAATTAAAGACTTAGTTGAATCAATTAATAATAAATTCCGTGAACTAAAATCTAACGGCTACATTATTGATGGTAAAGCATGGTTTGATCCTGAAGCTAATACAGCAGACATTCTAAAAGCTGGCAAATTATATATTGATTATGATTATACACCAGTCCCACCACTTGAAAATCTTATGTTACGCCAACGCATTACCGATAAATATTTGGTTGAGCTGGCTAATTCTGTCGCCACTAACTAAGGAGAACAATTAAATGGCTCTACCTAAAAAACTCAAATACTTCAATGTCTATGTCAACGGGACATCTTTTGCTGGTGAAGTCGAATCATTCACACCACCCAAATTAACCAGAAAATTTGAAAACTATCGTGGTGCAGGTATGCCTGGTAGCGTGCCAATCGACATGGGATATGAAGATGACGCATTAAATGTTGAATGGACAATCGGTGGGTTAGCTCACGAAGTGCTTAAACAGCATGGAGGCTTACTCAATGGTGTTACATTACGTTTTGCTGGTGCTTACCAAAAAGATGATAGTGAAGATTTTGTTAAAGTCGAAATCATCGTTAATGGGCGCCACAAAGAACAAGATCGTGGTGAACTAAAACAAGGTGAAAGCAACTCGACTAAAATCACTACACAATGTACATACTATAAAGAGATCATCAACAACGAAGAAATTACTGAAATCGACCTTATCAACATGATCGACAAAGTAAACGGTGAAGATCGTCTATCCAAAGCACGCAGTGCCATTGGACTATAACCATTAATTTAAAACTAATCATTTAAATTAAAAAGCCCGCGAGGGCTTCTTACGAGAGAAAACAAATGACTAACAGCAAAAAAATTACGTTAAAAACTGGACTAAAATCAGGTAAAACAACCATAAACGAAATTACTGTCCGCAAACCTTTAACCGGTGATTTACGTGGCGTTAAATTAATCGAATTTATTGATTTAGATATCGACTCTTTAGCAAAAGTACTACCACGCATTACCACTCCATCAATTGCTGAACATGAAGTATTTAATTTAGATTTAATTGACTTATCAGAGATCACTAAAGAGGTAATTAATTTTTTGTCCCAGAACTCGAACGATGCCAACAAGGAATCCCCAACCGAGTAGAGGAGGCAATGGCAGATATTGCGCTAATCTTTCACTGGCAACCATCTGCCATGGATGAATTAAACTTATCTGAACTTATGGAATGGCGAGAGCATGCTCGCGTCAGAAACGGTACCAATAATTCTGAATAATCATTAAGAAAATTATCAAAAATAAAAGGTACCGTTTGACAGCATTGATTTTTTGAATAATTTAAAAAAACGAATCAATACACAATTAATGCACTCAACATAAACATCATTAATCAAAATCAGAGAAACAGAGTTAATTAATTATGTCCAAAAAATCCAAGAAAAAACCAAATCAAAAAAATAAAATATCTGGAGCTAACAATACGAATAAGCCTAGATCAAATACAAAGTCTTCTGAAACTAGTCAGTCAAAAAAAGTTAATACACAGGCTAATACGGAAACTACTGACAAAAATTCAGATGACAAAGAAAAAAAAAGCTCGCCAAGTAAAAAGATAAAAGAAATTGGCACAAATCTTGGCAAACCAATATTGTATCAAGTTGAGTCCTTTATTGAACTTGATCAAGCTATGAATAAAATTGCAAGGCAATTTAAAGGGCTTTATGACCTAGAAGGCAAACCGACTGAATTATTTGGCAGTATGAAAGAGCAAATTCAATCACTAAGTCAACAAATACCGACAGCTAGAGGAGCATTAGATATTGCTGAACAAGTAGAATCTAATGCCAAATTAGGTATAACCAAACAAAGCGATCCAATAAGTGAACAACAAAAAAAACTGCTAAACTTTACCAAAATCACGGCAATGTCAGCCAACGCGTTTGGTTTACCAGCTAAAGAATTAGCAACAGATATGAGTGAAATTGCCAAACTATTTAATATTCCGATAGAAAATATTGAAAACTTAGCCGACACAATTAATTATCTAAGTGACAACACCGATGTTAATGCAGCTAATATCATTAGTTCGTTAAAAGGTATGGATGATATTGCTGATAAACTCGATTTCAAACAAGTTATGGCATTAAATTCAACGTTCTTAAACCTGAATATAAAACCAGATGGTGCGATTGCTGCCACCAATGCTATCGTCAATAGTTTATCAAAAGCCACAACGCAATCAGAGCAATTCCAACAAACATTACAGTCAATTGGATTCGATGCCAGTAAAATAGAACAAGACATGTCAATTGATGCCATTGACACAATACAAAAAGTACTGACAACTATTAAACAACAGAATACTACCCAACAAACAGAAATTCTTAGTAAGTTATTTGGTAGTGAACAAGCCCAAAATACGGGCAAACTTACCAATAATTTGCCTTTACTTACTCAACAACAATCAGTAATTAATGATCCAAATGCAATGGGTTCTTTACAAATAAAAGCAGATATTGACAGTAAAAGTTTTGCGTCACAATTTCAATTATTAAAAGCCACATTTAATAACCTCTTAAGTTCGATGGGCGGTTCCATGCAAGGAGTAATAGTTGGAGCAATGCCATGGTTAACAGATCTCATGGCAAATACTCAGCAATGGGTAAATAACCACCCTACTTTTGTCGCGACCTTTATGGAAATAATTTCAATCACCTCTATGGCAAGTACAGCATTAGGCGCATTAGGAGAAATTCCGATTAAAACTTTAACGAGTGCATTTAAAGGTTTAGGCGCTGTTATCTCGACAGTTGGTCGAGCATTTTTACTCAATCCTATTGGGATTGTCGTTATGGCAATTGCCGCTGCTGCTCTTGTAATAAGAAAATATTGGGAACCAATTAGTGCCTTTTTCAGTGGTTTTTGGGAAGGATTGACTAATGAAATAAAGCCAATCATTGATACTTTTTCATTCTTAGGTCCGGTATTTAGCGCTATAGGTGATGCAATAGGCGGAGTGATTAATTGGTTTAGTCAATTATTAACGCCAATCAAATTAACTAATGAAGAGTTTGAAAGTTGTAAATCGGCAGGAGTATCTTTTGGTTCAATTGTTGGTAGCATCATTATGGCACCAATCAAACTATTTGAAACACTCTTTGAAGTAGTGAGTAATGTTTGGGATCTTATTATGTCATTACCTGACAAAATAAAAGAACTACCTGACAAAATAGGACAAATTTTTACTGGTGAAAATGGATTATTCAATAAGTTTTTAAAAATTGGCGGCGATATTATAGACGGCCTAACAAATGGTATCAAAAATGCATGGAACGGGTTAAAAGATAGCATATCAGATGTCGCTAGTAATATATGTAGTTGGTTCAAATCAAAACTAGGAATTAATTCACCATCAAAAGTCTTTAAAGAGTTTGGTATTAACACTATTGAAGGGTATCAACTTGGGATCGATGGAACACAAGACGTTGCGCTAGACTCAATGAGTAAGTTTGCTAACAAAGTCACAACAAATGCGCCACACATGCCATTAAATACCATGAATAATAGAACAGTTCCTATTGCCAATTCGGGGATTAGTAATATTCAAGGAGGAACATCACAATACTATATCACCATCAATGCAGCTCCTGGCATGAATGAACAAGAGTTAGTCAGAGCTATCACTCAAGAACTGGATCGTCGAGAGCAACAACAACTATTTCAAATTAAAAGCAGCTTAAGGGATATCTACTAAAATGATGATGTGTTACGGATTTTTTGTTTTCAACTTAAAAACATTACCCTACAAAAGTATGAAAGTAAACAAAAGTTGGAGCTGGGCTAGTAATAATAGAGTTAATAAACGCTCAGCATTACAGTTTACAGGACCTAATAACGAAACAATAAACCTATCTGGTTCAGTATATAGTGAAATAACTCATGGTAGAGTCAGCCTTGAAGTTCTAGAACGTATGGCTTATTTATCAGTACCAATGCCACTAATTGAAGGGGATGGTGTACCACTTGGTTTCTTTGTTTTAAATAGTGTAGAAAAAACTTACACCGAACTAGATCGTCACGGTTCTCCAAAAAAAATCGATTTCACAATAAACCTAACTAAAGTAGATATTCCAGACTTCTTTGGTGAAAGCGGCATCAAAGATATTATTGATATTATTATATAGGTACAACATGGCCAGCCCTTTCTTTAAAATTTTATTATTAGATGATAATAATAAACAAGACATTACTAAAGAGTTTGATAATCGTCTAATATCAATGACATTTGTCGATAATAATGGATTTCAAGCAGATACAATAACTTTAGTTATTGATGATTCCGATCAAAAAGTTAATTTACCCAAAAAAGGGGTTAAATTAGAAATTACGCTTGGATGGAGTGCTGATAACAAAAGAACTACGATGGACAACCAAGAAGAGGTAATCTTTGAAGCAAATATAAAAAATGTTTTTACCATTACTCAAGTCACGCATTCTGGAACACCTGATATCATCACTATTCAAGGTACTAGTGCCAATCTATCGGGAGAAATAATAAGTGTTAATCGTGAAGAATCTTATGATAGTATTACTTTAGGTAATTTAATCGCTACCATTGCTAAACGCAATAATTTAACTTATCGCTATGATAAAGAAATAGGTTCAAAATATATTCCACATATTGACCAGACCCGAGAATCAGACAGTTCTTTTCTTACACGGTTAATTGATGAGTATGGTGGTGGGATCACCGTTAAAAATGATATCTTGATCGTCTTCAATAAAGGGCTAGGAATAACCGTAAATGGCAAGACTATTCCTCCTGCGAAAATTAAAAGAGAGTCAGGAAACTCACACTCTTATACAATTAGTAATCGTAATCAATATGCTGGTGTGCAAACATTCTGGTATAATTACAAAAACCCAACTAAAGAACCACAAAAAATTATCTATAAAGAACAATTAGATAAGAGTTCTGTTTATTATGAAGGTTCTAAAGATAAAATCAAAGTTTTAAGAAATATCTTTGCAAATAAAGAAAGCGCTATAGAAGCTGCTAAAAGTGAAATGAAAAAAATTCAACGTGGTACAGCATTTTTTAAACTTAAACTTGCCTTAGGTCGTCCGGATTTATTTACTGAAATGCCTGTTGAAGTTACTGGTTTCAAACCAGAAATAAACTCAACCCAATGGACCATTGCTAAATGTACACATTCATTAAGTAAACAATCAGGATTTACAACTGAAGTTGAATTGGAAATAAAACCCCAAGAACAAAGTTACGAAAATATACTCCCAACCAAAAAGCCTAAAGGCACAGTAAAATAACCTTAACAAGATTGGGTGAATAATTTTAAACCTATGTAAATGATGGCTCATCACAAAGAGTCATCAACTTAATCAAAAAACTTATTAAAATTGATAGCTAATCAAGCTATAGTTCATCTAAACTTTACGGCCATTTAATCAAAAGCAATGTAAAATTAAATAAAAAGTAAAATAAAAAAACACTAGACTTAAGTTTAAATTAATGTAAAATTAAATTAAACTTAATAAAAGAGGTTTGTCACATGAAATGTCCACATTGTCGAAATAAAACATTTATAAGATCGAGTGAAGAAATTAGTAACTTAACCCGCAAACAGTATTACCAATGCTCCAACATATTTTGCGGACATACTTTCACTGCAATGCAATCCATATCTGAAACTATTGTACCAAGCGCAATCCCAGATCCAAAAGTTAACATACCAATATCGCCATACAGCCGACACGCCAAAAAAGCCTAAAACATTACCAGGTTGAGTCATAAATCAATCTGGTCCCCTATTCCTAGCACAACTATCTACTATCTACTATCTACTATCTACTATCTACTATCTACTATCTACTATCTACTATCTACTATCTACTATCTACTATCTACTATTATACAAGATAAAAAGATTAAATTAGAAAAATATCAACCGCCATTTTATCGCCAAAATCCAAAATCACACGATTAACTAAATATTATAAAAGGAAGTAACTTATTGAATTTAAATATCTTTGATGGTGGCCCCTACTGGACTTGAACCAGTGACCAATCGATTATGAGTCGACTGCTCTGACCAACTGAGCTAAGGGGCCATTTAGATGTGCTACTGACTTAGTAGGGTTGCGATTATAATAGAGTTAAATGGAATTTGCTATAGTTAAATTAATAAAAAAGGTTGATTTGCTTATTTATTAAGCTTTATTTTATTGGATTTTGGTCAGTTATAAGATCTGATATTATTTGTTTAATTATCCTGATACAATAATTCGGTTTATTTTCGTGCTTTATTGGTTGAGGGAATATTATGTCTATAAAAAAATTATTACTTATTAGTGCAGCCATTTCAACATCATTGTTTTTAAATGCTTGTAGTGGTTCTAACTATCAACCTACGGCTGCTGGTAGTCAAGTTCAGTTTATTGATACTAAGCCTGCTGCTAACTGTCAATATTTAGGTAAAGCAGAAGGTCGTCGTAGTACTTTCTTTTCTGGTTTAAAAACTCACAGTGAGCTTATTCGTGATGCAGCATCGGAACTTAGAAATAATGCCGCGGCGATGGGTGGAAATATGATTTATAATGCGCAAGATGCCTCACAACAATATATTTCTGATATTGCACCAACAGATGTAGTCATGGTCGGTGAAGTTTATAATTGTAAATAACATTATTATTTAATAAAAAAGGGAGATTTATTCTCCCTTTTTTTAATTTAAACTTGGTTTAACCATTATGTTTTTCAAATTGCTGCATAAAATCAATTAAGTAATTTACCCCATCAATATCCATTGCATTGTAGATTGATGCCCGCATACCGCCAGCAATTCGATGACCTTTAATACCAATGATGTTCGCCTTAGTTGCTTCGCTAACAAATTTTTTATCGAGTTCTTCATTCGGTGATAAGAAAGTAACATTCATTATCGACCTATTAGCTGTAGCAACAGTATTGCGATAAAAATCAGATTGATCAATAAATTGATAAAGTAATTGCGCTTTAGCTTGATTACGCTTTTGCATTGCATTCAATCCCCCAAGACTTTTAATCCATTTAAAGACTAATCCAGACATATACCAAGCAAATGTTGGAGGGGTGTTAAACATTGAATCATGATCTTGCAAAGTTTTATAATCTAATACTGACGGTAGGATTTTATGAGCATAACCAATAAGATCCTCACGTACAATAACAATTGTAATACCTGATGGACCAATATTTTTTTGTGCGCCCGCATAGACTATGCCATATTTACTTACATCAATGGGTTGCGATAATATACAAGATGAAAAATCGGCAACAACTGTTTTATCACCAAAACTAGGCTCTTCAAAAATTTCAATACCGTCAATAGTTTCATTTGGACAATAGTGTACATAAGCCGAATCATCGCTTAATTTCCATTCAGACATAGGTTTAACCGAGGTTAGACCGTTTTCTTTTACAACAACATTTTGTTCCTTTATTTGACAATATTTGCTGGCTTCTTTAGCAGCACATTGGCTCCAATATCCGCTATTTATATAATCGGCAGTAGTTTTATTACCTAAAATATTCAATGGTACAGCGGCAAATTGTGCTCGAGCACCACCTTGGCAAAACAAAATTTTATAATTTTTCGGTACGTTTAATATCTCACGCAGATCGTCTGTTGCTTCAATAGCACATGCATCAAAATCTTTGCCTCTATGGCTTAATTCCATAACAGAAGCATCAGTATTATGCCAATTTAACAGTTCATTTTGTACTTGCTTTAATACATCAACAGGTAATTTGGCTGGGCCAGCACTAAAGTTATAACTTCTACTCATTACAGTTCACTTCAATCCATTTAAAAAAGAGCTCTATTTTTACACTCTCTTAAAAGATATACAATCACATTATTAGTAAAAATATTTGTTAAATCGCTAGATTTGCATAAAAATGCCGACTGGTTGTCGGCAAGGTATCAGATAATTAAAAAAATAATTCGGATAATTAGGATAACTGCTTTTTAGCGTTTGCAATAGCAATTTTAACTTGTAGTGGCGATACACCACCTTTAGCTGAACGTTTGGCTAAACAAGATTCTAACGATAGTACTTCGTAAACATCTTCATCTATAACTGTGCTAAACAACTTTAATTCTTCTAATGAGAGTTCTTCTAATGCTTTTTGTTTTGCGATTGCACCAACAACAGCTTCACCAACAATATGATGAGCTTCTCGGAAAGGGATGCCTTTTAAGACTAAATAATCAGCAAGTTCAGTTGCATTTGAGTAACCTTGTTTTGCTGCTTCTTGGCAATTTTTATAATTGATTTTGATATCTTCTAAAACTAAAGCTGACATATCTAAACATTCTTGCCATGTGTCGATAGCATCAAATAAATGTTCTTTATCTTCTTGAAGATCTTTGTTGTAAGCCAAAGGCAGGCCTTTAAGTGTCATCATAGCGCCAGCCAATGCTCCAGCCACTCGCCCTACTTTACCGCGAATAAGTTCTAATGCATCAGGATTTTTCTTTTGAGGCATAAGTGACGAACCAGAAGTTACTCTATCGGATAATTCAACAAAATTTGCTTCACCACTATTGAAAATAATAAGGTCTTCAGCAAAACGCGATAAATGAACCATCCCAATGGAAGCATTGTTAAGTAATTCTAGAATATGATCACGATCTGATACGGAATCTAAACTATTATTAGTTGCTTTTGCAAAACCGAGCCAGTGAGCCAATTCATCGCGATCCATTGGATAAGCTGTGCCGGCTAATGCTCCAGAGCCTAAAGGGCTGACATCTAAGCGTTTTAATGTATCTTGTAATCGGCTAATATCTCGGGTTAACATTTCAAAATAGGCTAAGCACCAGTGTGCAAAAGTAATCGGTTGAGCGCGTTGTAAATGAGTGTAACCAGGCATCACAGCATCTTGATGTTGTTCTGCCGTTGTCACTAGCGCTTGGCGTAAATGATTTATCGCATTAATTAATTGTGATATTTGAACCTTGCACCATAATTTAAGATCGGTGGTTGACTGATCATTCCGGCTTCGACCTGTATGTAGCTTTTTACCTAAATCACCAATTTTTTCAATTAATTTTTGCTCCACCCAACTATGAATATCTTCCGCATCACTTTGTAAAATTTGCTGTGGGTCTTGTTGAACCGAATTAAGTAATTCATTTAAAGCTTTTTCTAATTTTTTCTGTTCATCATAAGATAAGACATTAACAGTAACCAATGCTTTAGACCAAGCAATTGATCCAATGATGTCTTGTTCTGCAAGACGATAATCAAAACGCAATGAATCATTAAATTGTTTAAATCGTTGATCTGTCGCTTGGCTAAAACGCCCACCCCATAATGCCATATTTACCTCAATACTATCTTTAATTATTTGTACTACGATTTTTATTTATCGTTGTTAACTGGTTATATTTTTATAATAAATCTAAATTTAATCAACAGTAAAAGCAATATATACAGGACATTGCCTGTATATATTGGTTACTTTATTTAATTTAACTACAAATCAGAAATTACTTTTTCGTTTTGGATTTAGTTTTGACTTTAGTTGTCGCTTTTTCCTTATCTTCTGCTTTGGTTACAGTTTTTTTAGCCTTTTTGGCTGGTTGTTTTTGCTTTTCTTCATTTAAAGCACGAATGCGTGACGATAATGAGAATAGACGAATAAATCCACCGGCATGGCTATGATCATAAACTTCATCTTCACCAAATGTAGCAAATTCTTCATTATATAAGCTATTTGGAGATTTCTTTTGTACAGCAGTTGCACTGCCTTTATAAAGTTTTACCACAACTTCACCCGTCATATCTTCGGCTAGAACATCTGCCGCCGCTTGGATTGAACGACGATATGGAGCAAACCAGCGACCATCATAAACAACATAAGCCATTTCTAAACCTAATTGTTCACGCCATTTAAAACTATCACGATCTAAAATTAATTGCTCTAAACCTCTTAAAGCGGTCATCATGATGGTTCCACCCGGAGTTTCATAACAACCTCGAGACTTGATACCTACTAAACGATTTTCAATGATATCGACACGACCTACACCGTGTTTTGCACCAATTTTATTTAATGTTGCCACGCAGTTATATGGAGATAATTTTTTTCCATTGACTGAAACAACTTCACCTTTTTCAATACCAATGGTGACAAGTTCTGGTTTATTAGGTGCATCTTCTGGTGAGACAGTCCAAGCCCAGCAATCAGCATTAGATTGATTCCACGTGCTCTCAAGAACGCCACCTTCTGTAGAAATATGCCATGCATTTTCATCACGACTGTAAATTTTTTCAACGGTTGCTGTGGTAGGAATTTTACGAACTTTTAAATAATCAATTAGAGCTTCGCGCGAACGTAAATCCCATTCACGCCAAGGAGCGATTACTTTAAGTTGTGGAGCAAGCGCCGTATAAGTTGTTTCAAAACGAACTTGGTCATTACCTTTACCTGTTGCTCCATGACAAAGTGTATCTGCTCCAACTTCTAAAGCGTATTCCACTTGAGCTTTAGCAATAATTGGTCGAGCCATTGAGGTCCCTAGATAATAAGTGCCTTCATATAAAGCACCTGTTTTTAATACTGGATAAACATAATCTTTAACAAATTCTTCTCGTAAATCGACAACTTTACAAGCTACCGCACCTGATGCTTTAGCCTTTTTTTCGACATCTTTTAATTCTTTCGGATCTTGACCAACATTAGCCACAAAAGCATAAACTTCACATCCGCCATAATTCTCTTTTAGCCAAGGAATAATCGCTGATGTATCCAAACCACCTGAATAAGCCAATACAACCTTTTTTATTTTACTTTTTTTCATGCTATACCCTTTATAAATTAACTTACGATAAGTAAATGAGCTAATGTTTATATGTTTTCAATATTTTAAATATTGGTAACTAGTTTAATATACTGTTTGTATTTTATTTAAGCAATAATTCTTGTGCCTGTTATATCTGATTTTCCATTAAATAGTTCAATTAATTTATCTGATTGTTTCCAACTTGCAATATCAATAGGTCGTCCTAATGATGTTGCCGCTTCGAAAGCTGAATTAACTTTGACAACCATGCCATCGGTAATTACGCCATTTGCAATAAGCAGATCGGCTTGCGCTCGCGTTAAAGATTGAATGAGCTGTTTATTCTTATCCAGAACGCCCACCACATCAGAAAGCAAAACCAAATCCGCATTTATAGTTTTGGCTAAAGCTACTGCAGCATGATCCGCATTAACATTCATCATTTGTCCATCTTCAGTAATACCAATTGAACTGACAATAGGCAAATAGCCTGAATTTATCAATAAATTGATTAGAGTTGGATCGCCGGCTCTAGCTTCACCTACATAACCTAAGTCTTCGGAAATCTGTTTCACTTCAACACTATTACCATCAGCTAAACAGAGTCCAACAACCGATATTTGTAGTTTCTTGGCTTCTGACAATAATCGGGTATTCGCACTACCAGCAAGACTACCAACAATTACATCAATCTGATCTGCTGGTGTAACACGTAAACCATTACGACGAACTACTGGCATGGATAAACGATCCATTAATGAATCAACAAGGCTACCGCCTCCATGAACAATAATTAATGGTCGACGGAAATTCTTTTTATATTCATGAATAATAACAAATAGATTACTTAAAGCATCTTTGTTATCAAGTAATACACCGCCAAGTTTAATAATTAATGGTTTCATTTCTGCTTCCTATGTAGTTTTAATTTTGGTTAATTATCCAAAATCAGATTTATTTACTTAGACTTCAAAATAATAATTAAAAATCATTTGTCTATTATAATAGTGAAGTGGTTTGCTCATAACCAAAACGAATATTCATACATTGCACAGCCTGAGCGGCAGCACCTTTTAATAAATTATCCTCAACCGAAATCAGAATCAGATGACGATCTTTTAAGGCAAAACCAATATCACAATAAGGCAGACCTACCACTGCTTTTAAAGCAGGCCAATCTTTTTCATAAACTCGAACTAGTGGTTTATCTTTGTAGTATTTATTTAATGCATTAAGGATATCTTGAGAAGTTACCCCTTCTTTAACGCGACAAGTAATGGTTGCATGAATACCCTGTTTAAAACAACCTAAATGTGGTGTAAAGATAACCTGCTGCCCTAAATGTTTTGCAATTTCGGGTTGATGGCGATGAGTAAACAGCCCATATGCATGCAAACTTACCTCACAAAAACTATTATTATGCGTTGATTTTCGACCCGCACCACTTACACCACTGACCGCATTAATGACTGGCCATTGAGTATTATCTAATAAATCTTCTTCAATTAGAGGTTTAAGTGGTAATTGTGCAGCTGTAGGGTAACAACCGGGAACAGCAATCAATTGCGCTTGTTTTATCTTTTCATCATTCCATTCAGCTAAACCATAAACAGCTTTATTTAACCATTTTTGATGTCGATGAGTAAAGCCGTAATAATCGGTATAAAATTCTGGAGAATTAACACGATAAGCACCAGATAAATCAAAAACAGTGCAACCTTTTTCTAAAAAATAAGGGGCAATTTCATGACTAACAGAATGCTCTGTAGCTAAAAAGACAATATCAACTTCATTGATATAACAAGAATAATCAGATGTGGCAATAAGTGGTAGGTCAATTATTCCTTTTAATTGCGGATGTAGATTATTATCAGAAATAAGTTTACCGCCGTCTTGACTGTTTTCCGATACCGTTAAAGCGATTAATTCAATATGTGGATGCTTACTTAAATAATAAGCTAATTTTGCACCTGCATAACCACTCGCTCCAATAATAATTGCCTTTAACATGTCTATCCTAATTTATTTAAGTGCAACAATGTTATATATAGTAGGTTATTTATAAAGTTAACACAAGCAAAAAATGAATTTTTATTCACTTTTTATGAATTTATTTTCAATAAACGCTGTTTATACTAATGCAAATACAAAGTAAAAAATTAAAATAAAAAACTAAGTTAACTATGCCTGCTCTTAAATATTAGCAGGCATATAAAATGCATAGTTTATTTCAATTGAGTCGCGGATTTTAATATCGCTATAAGTAATTCCCAATATCGAATAACACTTTGAATATTCACTCTTTCATCTGGAGAATGAGGTGATACAATTGTTGGACCGATTGATATCATATCCATATTTGGATAAGCTTGCTTAAACAATCCACATTCAAGTCCTGCATGAATGACCATAATCTTAGCTTTTTGTGAGAATATTTCGTAATATTTATCTTTAGCTAATTGTAAAAGACTTGAATTCAAGTTTGGCTCCCAACCTGAATATCCTCCACTGATTTCGTAATTGGCGTTGGTTAATTGACTAAGCGATATCAGAGTTGAAACAACTGCATCTTTTGCGCTATCAACTTGTGAACGAATTAGATAATGCGTATTTAATTGATTCTCTATAATATTAACAATACCTAAGTTAAGAGACGTTTCGACAACACCATGTAACTGATCGCTCATACGAACAACCCCATTAGGCGCAGCATGCAAATAGTTAATTATTTTATTTTGATGTTCAATAGTTAATACACGTTTAACTTTATCAGAAGTTACTTCAGCTAAACTTATCTGTATAGAAGGTTCAACATGCCCTAATTCATCATTTAAAATCGTTTGATATTGCTTAATAATAGATTCCAGTTGAGGTAAATCTTGTTTACTTAATGTCATTTCAACAAAAGCTTCTCTAGGGATGGCATTACGCAACGAACCACCTTTTATATCAGCTAATCTAAACGAAACATCTTGCGCATATTCAGCTAAAAAACGAGCCATTAATTTAATTGCATTACCACGACCTAAATGAATATCGCATCCAGAATGTCCTCCTTTAAGGCCTTTAAGCGAAATACTTATATAACAATCATGCTTTTCTGGAATAACTGCGTATGCAACTGCAAAAGTGGAAGTAAAATCAACGCCACCGGCACAACCTGTAAATATTTCCCCTTCATCCTCTGAATCGGTATTGATTAGATAATGACTTTTTAACCAATTAGGTTGAAGACCAAAGGCTCCATGCATACCTGTTTCTTCTGACGTAGTAACTAAAACTTCAATAGGGCCATGTTCAATGGTGGGATCAATTAAAACCGCTAATGCTGAAGCTAATCCTATACCATTATCCGCACCTAAAGTTGTACCTTTAGCTTTTACCCATTCACCATCAACATAAGGTTGAATTGGATCAATAGTAAAATCGTGAACGGTTCCTTCATTTTTTTGTGGCACCATATCCATATGTGCTTGTAGGGCAATAGATGGACAATTCTCCATGCCTTTACTGGCTGGTTTCGTTAATAAGATATTACCAACTTTATCAAGTTCACAATGAATGTGATGGGTATTTGCAAAATCGACGATGTATTTAGTAATCATTTGTTCATGATGAGATGGATGTGGAATTTTACAAATATCGTTAAAAATCTGCCAAATAGATTTTGGCTTTAAAGTAGAAAGCATAATTTAACCTCAATATTGTGTCAGTAATAAATTAATGAGTAGTTTTTTTCGTGTAATCGCTTTATAATAAGGTGCAATTTTACATCTATTTTTAGTCCATTAATATTAATTTATTATATTTGTATATTCGATTAAAATTGCAGGTTACTCATGTCAATAGAACAAACTTTAACAGAAGAAGAAATCAAAGCCCAAAAACAGCATAAAGCAGAACTTATCGCTGAAAAAGAAAAATTTAATGTCACTTGGGAAATGTTACAATCTTACGGGCGCCAACTATCCAAACGTTTGTTACCTGCAAACCAATGGAAAGGTATCATTGCTGTTAGCCGTGGAGGTCTAGTTCCCGCTGCTATCCTAGCTCGTGAATTAAGTATTCGTTACGTAGATACAGTTTGTATTTCAAGTTATGATCATGATCATCAACGTGAAAAGTTAATCTTAAAACAAGCAAATGGTGATGGTGAAGGCTTTATTGTTGTTGATGATTTAGTCGACACAGGCAACACCGCACATACTATTCGTGAAATGTATCCAAAAGCTCGATTTGTTACCATTTTTGCTAAACCAGCAGGTAAACCGCTTGTTGATGATTATATTGTTGACATTGCGCAAGACACTTGGATTGAGCAACCTTGGGATACAGGGGTAATGTTTGTTAAACCTATTAGCGATAATCAATAAGGATATTAAACATAATTATGACTACTACCGAAAATTTATCTGCTCAGATATTTAAACCACAATACGAATATCCTGAAACATCAGCGCTTATTAATCGTATAGACAGTAGCGACGGTAGTAGCATAAGTCCTTTGGATGGTGAAATTGATTCAAGATGGTATCGGATCATTAACCCTTTTTTATGGATTTGGCGAGGATTACCTAAATTAGAGGTTGAAGAACTTTTATCCAAAATTGCTGCTTCAACAAAACGTCATACAAATGAAAAATGGTTAGATACTGTTATTGGTTATCAATCAGGTAATTGGGTTTATGAATTTTTAAATCAAGCTGCATTGTGGCAATCTAAAGCTGATTCAATCGATCAAGAAAACCCGAGTGAAGAAGATAAAATTAATTTACACAATTATTTTCTTATCGCGAGTGAATATTCAAGCATTGCTAGTTATCCACATTTCAAAAATGATGAACTCGCTATGTATGCACAAACTTGTGCTTATCAAGCTTATATGAAAGCACTCAATTATTCCCCCTTTACAGTCAAAGAGCTGGAATTTAAAGTCGAGAGTCGTAGTGTTAAAACGTTTTTGCACTTACCAAAAACGGACAACACTTGCCCTGTTGTATTAATATGTAATGCATTGGGCAATTTACAAATTGATTATTATCGTTATTTTAAAGAATATTTAGCTCCTCGCGGATTCGCTATGTTAACAGTTGATCTACCAACGGTGGGATACAGCCGTAATTTTGCTTTAACTCAAAATAGTAGCCAGATTCATCAAGCAATATTGGAACAACTGTCATCCGTTCCATGGGTTGATAATAATCGCGTTATTTTAGCAGGATTTCGATTCGGATCTCATCTTGCAACACGGTTAGCTTATTTGATGCCTAATAAGGTTAAAGGTTTATTCAATTTTACGCCCTTTGTTCATCAAATATTTGTAGATAAAGATTTGCAAAAAAACCTACCAAATAGCTACAAAGACATGTTGGCTAGTCGCCTTGGATTACCTTCTATATCTAATTTGCAATTAGCAGCAGAATTAAATTATTTTTCACTTAAAAATCAAGGATTATTAACTCATGCTTGCCCTGTACCAGTCATGAATATTATTTTTGAAGAAGATGTATTAAGTAATTTAAATGAAGCAAAATTGATTCGTTCAATTAAACAAAGTAAATTAGTAACCATACCTAAAACACCATTACAAAAAAGCTTGCATGATGCGTTAACTCAGTCCGTAAAATGGATGGAGTCGGTTTTGTAAGATCTGATTTAAAATAAGAGTATGTTATGACCATTAAAAAACAACAAACTGTCGTTGTTAAATTAGGTACCAGTGTATTGACCGGTGGCACAAAACAGTTAGATCGTGCACAAATGGTCGAACTAATTAGGCAATGTGCTAGTTTACATCAAGATGGACATAAAATTATTATTGTTACATCTGGAGCGATTGCCGCTGGTCGAGAATATCTTAACTACCCTACTCTTCCCAATACTGTTGCATCAAAACAACTACTTGCATCGGTTGGTCAAAGTAAACTAATACAACTTTGGGAACAACTCTTTTCAATCTACAAAATTTATATTGGCCAAATGTTGTTAACACGTGCCGATCTTGAAGATCGCGAAAGGTTTTTAAATGCGCAAGATGCTTTAAAAGCCATGTTGGACAATCACATTATTCCTATTATTAACGAAAACGACGCAGTAGCAACCGCTGAAATTAAAGTTGGTGATAATGATAATTTATCCGCCCTAGCAGCTATTTTAGCTGAAGCCGACAAATTAATTTTATTAACAGATATTGCGGGTTTATATACCGCCGATCCAAGATCAAATAAAAATGCTAAATTAATTCATGAAATCGACAATATTGACGATAATTTACGTAGTATAGCTGGAGACAGTGTTTCTGGGCTTGGTACTGGTGGAATGGGTACTAAAGTACAAGCGGCCGAAGTAGCAGGAAGTGCCGGGATTGAAGTTATTATTGCAGCAGGTAATAAACCGAATGTTATTATTGATACTGTAAATAACCAATCAGTTGGCACACGCTTTATCCCGCCTAAGACCCCCTTAGAGCATCGTAAACATTGGTTATTCGGTGCGCCCAAAGCGGGCAAAGTTTTATTAGATGATGGCGCAGTAAATGCCATTTTAAATAATGGCAGTTCACTTTTACCCAAAGGTATTTTACAGGTTGAACAAAATTTTTCTCGTGGCGAGGTCATAGATATTTGTGATAAAACAGGTAAAAGTATAGCTCGTGGGGTAAGCCGTTATAATAGTGATGCATTAAAACAAATTGCCGGACATCACTCACAAGAAATTAGCCAAATTATTGGCTATGAGTACGGCTCTGTCGCCGTACATCGAAATGATATGATTATTAAATAACAAACAATAAGGAAATAAAAAATGGGACTAGCTATAGGTGGTGTAATAGCCAACTGGTTTGGTGTATTAATCATTTACATGAATTCACTCCAAGATAAACTTTATGGAACCATGTTACCAATTGCATTCATATTTGCTTTAATAAGTACGGTAGGAATATTATTTGCAGGAAAAAATAAAAAATTAGCAGGTACTTTAATTATTATTGGCAGCATATTATTTGTTCCTTTGGGGTTAATTGGGGTTTTTGGTGCTAAAAAAATAATTAGTCTTGCTAATGAAGCAACATTAGAAGAAAGACGCAATTCATAGAAATATCATGGATATTACTTTGTTAAGGATAATAAATGGAATCTCAAAATCAAAATATAGAACAATTTCAAGCCCGACGTAACGTAATTTTTTTGATGATAGTATGTATCATAGTATTTTTCATGCTGTTAATACTTCCTATAGGTAAAAATGTAAGTCTAGCAGTACCTTTAATCTTACTTTTTCGTGCTATTTGGCAATTTAATATGATTTATATCTCAATTGGAGATGATTATATTACTTATAGACCTACTGCACCTTTAAAAGGTTCAGTGAGTATGCTTTTTGAAGAAATCTCATCAATTGATTATCAAAAAAATAAAGTAATTATTAATTACAAAAACAAAATTAGTAATAAAGAGGAAACTGTAAAAATACCTTTATCAGTCATGGAAGATGAGGCAAAAGAAAAACTTCTAACTACTTTACATACTGTATTAAAAGATAAGGAACAATAAGATAAAAAATGATGATTTAGAGCAAAGATTAAGGCATCTTTGCTCTTAACTTTTTAATGAATTGATAACACCACATTAGAAGAGTGATGCTTTTCTAGTACAAATTGCGAGACATCATTCACAAGAAAGAAGCAAAATTATCGGCTATGAATACAGATCTCGCCGTAAATTTAGAAAATATTATTATAAAATAATGAATTATTAACATAAGGACAAATAATGGAATCACAAAATCAAACAGTAAAAGAATATTATGCTCGCCGTTTTTTATTACCAACAATAGTGATAGGAGTCATTGGAATCATTCTCCTGTTATCATTACCCGTTAAAAGTGGGTCAATGATTATCATGATTACATGCTCTCTATTAATGTTTGTTTTTCAATATATGTCAGTTTATATTACTATTGGTGAAGATTTTATAACTTTGCGACCAACTCCAATGAAAGAGGAGAACAAAGTATTTTTTAAAAATATAAAATCCATACAATATGAAAAAAAATATATATCTATTGCTTATTACAACGAAACGAGTAAGACTGAAGAAAATTTGAAAATTCCTTTTAATCGTTTGGATGATAATACTAAAACTGAACTTTTAAATAATTTACATACTTGTCTAAAAGATAAAGAAACATTAACCAATTAATACTAAAGCAAAATCATAAGCATTCATCTTTTAGTTTTGTCTGATTATTAAAAAGTATTTTCACAGATATATTTTTTTAATATGAAGTCATCACCATAGCTAAAAATAGAATATCGTTGTATTAGAGTAATGATATTTACTCTAATACATGTTGTAATATTCAATTAAGAAATCTTTTTAGGAAAGTCCAATTTATTCTAAGATATTCGTGAATCAAATTAATAAAGGTCTAAAATGATAGTTCAAATGGGAAAAGAGGCAAAATTTGCTTCTTATCAATTAGCGCAATGCCCTACTACAACTAAAAATAAAGTTTTAGCGGTTATCGCTGATTTATTGGAAAAACACAGCACAACAATTCTTGCCGCTAATGAAAAAGATATCCAAGCAGCCAAAGAACAAGGATTAAATGAAGCGATTTTAGATCGTTTATTATTAACACCTGAACGATTATTATCAATTGCCAATGATGTGCGAAAAGTAATTTCATTAATCGATCCTGTTGGTCAAATTATGGATGGAGCCACTTTAGAAAACACTTTAAAGTTACAGCGTCACAGAGTGCCATTAGGTGTGATAGGCGTAATATATGAAGCTCGTCCTAATGTGACGATTGATATTGCTGCACTTTGCCTTAAAACGGGTAATGCAGCTATATTAAGAGGGGGTAAAGAAACCATCCATACCAATCGTGCAACCGTAACCATTATTCAACAAGCACTCGAGCAAGTTGGTTTGCCTAAAACAGCAATACAATTTATTGATAATCCCGATCGAAAATACATCAATGAACTACTTAAACTTGATAAATATGTTGATATGATTATTCCTCGCGGGGGTGCCTCGTTGCACAAACTTTGTCGTGAACATTCAACCATACCAGTTATTACAGGTGGAATTGGTGTTTGCCATACTTTTGTCGATGAAAGTGCTGATTTTGATAAAGTGTATCCTATTATTTTAAATGCTAAAACTCAAAGACCAAGTACATGTAATACTCTTGAAACATTGCTTGTACATACTAAAATCGCTAAAACATTTTTACCTAAACTTAGTCAAATTATGGCGGATCATCAGGTTATATTACATGCCGATGCAGAGGCATTCAAAATTTTAGAAACAGGTGTTGCCAACGTGTTTCCTGTTGAAGATGAAGAATTACGTCAAGAGTGGCTATCCAAAGATTTAAATATAGTTATTGTTGATTCACTTGAATTGGCGGTTGAACATATTCGCGAATACGGCAGTGGTCATTCAGAAGCAATATTAACACGTGATTTAACCAATGCTGAAAAGTTTGTCAATTTAGTCGATGCAGCGGCTGTCTATGTCAATGCATCTACTCGCTTTACCGATGGTGGACAATTTGGTTTAGGTGCTGAAGTCGCTGTTAGCACACAAAAGCTACATGCACGTGGACCGATGGGACTTGAAGCATTAACAACGTATAAATGGATTGGTTATGGTGATGATTTGATTCGTCAATAATAACAATTAAAGTAACTGTTCGGTGAAGCCGAACAGTTTTAATTAATTTCTAGACTAATCGAAGTTCCTCATCAATAAGGCATAATTCAAATCAATCTCTTCAGGAATTGGAATATAAACAATATGCCCATCCCCGAGTCCAGCTGGCACAGGTTGTCCTTTCTTATTTTCCATACGTTCAATAATAAAAGTCGTATTACCTTTAGGTGTCATCATCTCTACACTGTCACCTACTGAAAACTTGTTTTTAACAATAATTTCAGCCAAACCATTTAAACGTTTTCCACTAAACTCACCAACAAACTGCTGTCTGTCTGATACTGAATGGCTATGCACATAATTTTGCATATCTTCATGTTTGTGACGACGTAAAAATCCTTCGGTATAACCACGGTGGGCTAAAGATTCAAGCTCAGTTAACAAACGAGGATCAAAAGGTTTACCCTCACTTGCTGCATCGATTGCTTGACGATAAACTTGAGCTGTGCGAGCACAATAATAAAAAGATTTAGTACGGCCTTCTATTTTTAATGAATGTACCCCAATTTTGGTTAAATCACCAACTAATTCAACCGCTCTTAAATCTTTAGAGTTCATTATATATGTGCCATGCTCATCTTCAAAAGCCTGCATATATTCGCCAGGACGTCCTGATTCTTCTAACATGAACACTTTATCCGTAGTGGAACCTATACCTAAAGTTGGCTCCACTTGCTGAACGGGAATCGGTTCACACTTATGTACAATTTGCCCTACTTCGTCTTCTTTGCCTTCCGCAATTTTATATTCCCAACGGCAAGCATTAGTACACGTACCTTGGTTTGAATCACGTTTATTGATATAACCTGAAAGTAAACAACGTCCAGAATATGCCATGCAAAGCGCACCGTGAATAAAAATTTCTAGCTCCATTTCTGGTACTTTTTCTCGAATTTCAGCAATTTCATCCAATGACAATTCACGCGACAAGACCACTCGAGTTAATCCGATTTTGTGCCAAAATTTTACAGTAGCCCAGTTAACGGCATTCGATTGCACAGATAAGTGAATTTCCATTTCTGGAAAATGTTCACGGACTAACATAATTAAACCAGGATCGGACATGATAAAGGCGTCTGGTTTCATGTTGACAATAGGCTCTAAATCTCGAATAAAGGTCTTTAATTTAGAATTATGTGGAGCAATATTAACTACAACATAAAACTTTTTACCTTGCGCATGGGCTTCGTTAATGCCAATAGCTAAATTTTCATGATTAAATTCGTTATTACGAACACGTAAGCTATATCGAGGTTGTCCAGCATAAACTGCATCCGCACCATAAGCAAACGCATAGCGCATATTTTTAAGGGAACCAGCAGGAGAAAGTAACTCTGGTTTTGCATATAAAAGTGTCATTTAAAAATGCCTCTGATTTCAAGTCAGTATTACAGTATTGTAATAGGTTAAGCAAAAATAGGCTGGCATTTTACGCTTAAGCCTAGCAATTGGCAAATTTATTGTATCAACGGTGAGTCACACAAAGCTTAATCGCATTAATTAGAAGTTAATATCACATAATATGTTTGAATTATTATCAGTTTGTAGTAATGCGTGATTATAAAATTTTTTTAATTGCCAATTTATATAATCTAATTACTCAAAAATCATTTAGAAACGAATTTAATTGTTATGATAAAAACAAGATAAATTGAAATTCTTGACTGTATTATTTATTTAATTAACATTGCACAATTTTAAAATTATCACTCTTCTTTACCCCTATTAAGTAATGGCAAATATTCTTGCCAACGATATTCTCGGATCGGCATAGGCTTTGCCTCATCAAAATAAAGGACTAATGCTGGTTTTATACCATTCCAATTATCTACAAACTCATACCCAACCAAATGACCCTCTTTAATTAACCTTTTTGCTTTCGCATGATAATTAAAATAACTCATAATAGGCCTTAATAAAAAAGTTTAACAATTAAATAAAATGTATTTATAAATAGCTCAATACTTGCAATTTTTTGTTCTCACTTATAAAAACTCAGCAATTATTATCCCCAAAACCCTTGAATAAACTTGTGGATAAAAATGGTAACATATTAAAAAAAATAACTTTATTACACAGATCAATCTCTAGCCAGCTTTCATTGATAGTAGATTTTTTCATCATGGTGTTTGTAGACTTATAAAGACCTACAATAAAGTTTGGTATGTCCACACTTTTTAGTACCAAAAAGATAAGGTCATCGATTTCTTTTGTATTCAATCGGTGACTGATAATTTAATGTTGA
>NZ_JACFPX010000026.1:0-28230 GCF_016101765.1 Gilliamella sp. B14448G11
TAACCAAACCATTCTTTAAACCATGACTTAAACCATTGCCTAATTGATTCACCAGATTGGTTAATCCTCTATCCATGTTATCCTCTTTTTGATACTTCATGATTACTGAAAATATTTTGTTATTGTTATAACTAATTTTTTGCATTGTTTTTTGATTGTTAGGATAATTTACAATTATCACACAAACCTTTTGATAAGTTCAGATCAAAAACAATCTAAAAAAGAGGTATAAAATACCTTTTTTTACGCAATTTGCAATATTTTTTTAAAGTTTTTATAAATTTAATTTTAATAGATAACTTACTGATATCACTAATAAATCATCAGAATATAAATAACAATTTTTCACCTAAACACTATCAAAAAAGGGAGGGTAACAAAATCTGAATTTTGGAAATTTATTTTGACTGTTTTACAAATAAATTTACATTAAGTATTTATAGCTAACATAAGATTTCTTTAAGAAATTTATAATTTTGTTGTACGAAAACTAATTTATTTATCAAATATTAGCTTTTATTTTCGATTAATTTACATTTAATGCTAAATATTTAACTAAATAATCTTATAACTGCCCTATAAATTACATGAACATTAGGTATTAATGGATTAGCTATCAATTTCAATATTTTGAAATTTTTTTAACGATTTCTTATCAGATCAAATTTGACAAAATATCTTTAAAAATTTTATTATTTAACCACTTTCTCCTTATATGCGTCATCCCTTGCATATGATCCTCTGGTGTTTATCATCAGAGGAATTTTTCTTTCTAATCACCTCATTTAATAAAGTTTCTTATTATTACTTAACAACTTATTACTATACAATAATTTTTATTCTATTATTTGATTTTTTTAACAAATTCCTAAATATTATTAATTAAATTATATGTAATTTTGATGATAGGATTACAAAACCTAGTGATAAAACTAAAATAATCTGCTCTAAAATATCATGTAATTAGATTAAAAATTAACCTTATGATAGTTAATCAACAATTAACTGCATTCTTTAAGGGTAAAAAATCAACAAAAGTTAATGCAAATTAGTAATCGGCTTTGCAAAACTAAATTTAGCTTGTATTGATAATTGTTAATTGAGTATTACACAAATTTGCGTTTATCAATAATGATTGACCTGCTTTGTAATTTCTCATATTTGGCAGAAGTACTTTTACTTAACGATTATTTTTAATACGCGATATATCCTGTTTTAACTACTGCTATGACATTACCCATACAGCAAGAACGTATTATTCAATTTCTTTACAGAGATAAAAAAAACGATAAACGATTTTGCTTATAAATTCATATCCTCCTAACAGTAGAAAATATTAAAACAAAAACTTAAAATATTTATTTTGTAATATCTTTAGCACTATTTTTAAATAAGATTAAACAATTTGCTTATTCCCTTTGATAAACGATGGTGGCTAGCCATTAAATAATACCTATAAACATTATCTACTCTTTTTAACAACTTTTCTTAAACTATAGAATTATTGATTCTATTTATCACTATGATATTGCTTACTATTTTATAATTTTTTTCAAATTAAATAATCTTACAAAGTATTAAATTGGTATGTCATATAAATAGCGTTTTTCTAAGAGAGATGAAAACACTTTTCATTAAATATACTGTTTGATGATTGACAGAAAATCAAAAAAGATGATTAAAATAGAGACAAGCAATGATAAATTATTTGGACTTCAATAGGATAATATATAAATAGAGGCTTTTTCAGTCTAGGCGTTTTTAGATTTTATGGCTTTTAGAGATTTTTGAGATTTTACAGTTCACATTTACGGTATTTTCTAAATGAGGTTAATAAAATACTGTCGTTTTCAATCGTGTAGCTTCTTTTCCTGGTTTTGACCCCAGCAGGAATCGAACCTGCAATTAGCCCTTAGGAGGGGCTCGTTATATCCATTTAACTATGAGGTCATAGTGGCAAGCATTTTAATAAATTTAAACAAACATTGCCATTTAATTCATGAAAAATTTTCTATTTTGAACAAACATGATACAATCATGCCCATTCAACACTTTATCATTTTTATTCGGTAACATTATGAAAAAAAGAATAATAGGTATGATGTTTTCGGTTTTAGCACTGACAAGTTGTGCAACCTATCAGCCTGAGACAAATAGCTACAGTGACCCATTATCTGGGTTCAATAAAACTATGTTTAATGTTAACTATTATGCGCTTGATCCTTACATTTTGCGACCTGCCGCAGTTGTTTGGAAAGATTATGTACCTACACCAATACGTAAAGGGGTTGTTAATGTTTCATCTAACCTTTCTGAACCCGCATCAATGGTTAATAGTGTGCTACAAGGTGAGGGGCATGAAGCAGGCAAACATTTAGCTCGATTCTTTTTAAATACCATTTTTGGTGTTGCTGGTTTATTTGATGTAGCCGGTATGGCTGACCCACAATTACAAAAAGGTTCTAAACAAAGTTTTGGTGATGTATTAGGCCATTATGATATGCCTTATGGTCCTTATGTAGTGTTACCTTTCTATGGTTCAGCTACCCTTCGCCAAGAAGGTGGTGATATTGTTGATACCTTGTATCCACCACTTGTCTGGTTAGATTGGGAATGGGCATTAGTTCGTGGCGTATTTGATGGTATTGAAGCACGTGCTGTAGCAATTGAGTATGAAGATTTACTCAAAAGTAGTGATGACCCTTATAACTTTATGCGTAATGCTTATTTCCAACGTAATGATTTTAATGCATCTGGTGGTAAAGTTGACGAGCAAAAACAACAGCAACGCCAAGAAAGCATTAATAGCATAATTAATGATATAGATTCTCAATAAGTTTAATTAGTTACATTCGTTAAGAAGCCGCCTTGATTGGCGGTTTTTTGTGTCTTGTAAAAGCTTTTTAAATGCCGTTGTAGTCTTTTACGGCAAGTTTCATTTCGGGTAGATAGCGCCAAAACCGACTTGGCATATGTTGCCGTTGCAATTTTGGATTAATACGTTCTTTGATGGTTATTGCATTGCAATACCTTAGCCACATGGTTTGAAACAGTACCTCGTCCTCGGTTAGATAATTTTGATTAACTTGACTGTTAATAATTAAATCATCTTTATCAATCAATGATACCTGTTCTATACTATTCAAATCATAGACATAACCATATTGGCGCTTTTCGTCATATATCGCCCATTTTTGATCAGCAAAGCGTTCTTTAAAAAAAGTTAGTACCAAAGGTAGCACGTTATAAATAGGACCTATCACAGAGAAGTAGATCTTTTCGCATTCTTCGTTTTCGTCATCATCTGATGCTTGTTTATAAGTTTTTTTTAGTGGATTTTTTATAGCATTAAAACGAATAAACTCTAATATACGATGACGTTCATTACTTACTTTTTTTGCAATTTCACGCACGGTTAATACATCGGGATCGGCAAAATCAGTTTCGATAGATTTTGTGGCTTTAAACACTTTGCAAATATATCGAAAGATGATTAAGTCGCTATCGGGTAATTCAGATAACCATACATACATTAATTGTCGTAAAGCAGTTTTACTCAATTTTTTGATTAATGCAACACGCACCCGTTCATACTTAAATTCACAAAATTCTACATGATGCCTATCTGTTACAAGTAGTGGTTCTACCTGTCCTGTAGCTAATAAACATTCTGGCATTTTTTTGAGTTTAAAAGCATCAAATACCGCGCATAGCACACCTTCAAAGCTTTTTTCGTAATAAAACGCTAACATACGTTACCACCCCATTACGAGTTGTTGTGGTTGATAAATTGCTTTATCTTCTAACAATGGTGTATCTTGCAAAGATAGCTTGATATATTCGGCTGATGAGTCAAGTATTTTAAATTTTTTCATATCATGACAAATAATAAAAAATTGCGCGCGCTTTAATACCACTCCGATCCGTTTAAGTGCTTCAAATGTTAACCGACGATGACGCCTTGCCATAACAATTAATTTGGCAGATTTTACACCGATACCGGGCACCCGTAATATTTTTTGATAACTATCACGATTAATATCAACTGGAAAAAACTGCGGATTACGGATCGCCCAAGAAAGTTTAGGATCAACCGTTAAATCAAGATCTGGATACCTATCATTAACAATTTCATCAACATTAAAGTCATAAAATCGTAATAACCAATCGGCTTGATACAGCCTATTTTCACGTACGCGCGGTACATCTTGCACTACTGGCAAACGTTTATCATAACCGTTAACAGGAACAAATCCGGAATAATAGACTCGTTTCATGCTCGGTCGCTTATAGAGTTTAGCTGTTAGTTGTAATATCTGTTTGTCCGATTCATCGGTTGCACCAATAATCATTTGTGTGCTCTGCCCTGCTGGTACAAATTTTGGTGTAGATTTAAATTTTTTACGATCTTCAATGTTCTCAAGTAGATTTTGATGAATTTGACGCATAGGTTGGTAGATACTTTTATGATCTTTATCTGGCGCAAGTAATTTAAGATTTTCTTCGGTTGGAATTTCTAAATTAACACTCATTCTATCAACCAATAATCCAGCTTGATTAATCAGTTCATCACTGGCACCAGGGATCGCTTTCATATGAATATAGCCATTAAAATGATGCTCAGTACGTAGAATTTTCACTACGCGGATCATGCGTTCCATAGTGTGATCAGGACTGCGCACAATACCCGAACTTATAAATAATCCTTCGATATAGTTACGGCGATAAAATTCAATGGTCAGATCAGCCAGTTCGCGCGGAGTAAAACCCGCTCGAGGAATATCGTTACTTTGTCGGTTAATACAATAAGCACAATCAAACATACAGTAATTAGTTAACATAATTTTAAGTAACGATACGCATCGCCCATCGGCAGTAAATGTGTGGCAAAGACCACTTTTGTTTGCATTACCAATGCCTTTATTTTTATTGCCACGGGTTGATCCGCTTGATGAACACGAGACATCATACTTTGCCGATTCAGCTAATATCTCAAGCTTAGTAACCATTTTTTCATTCATTTTGAACTACCATAAACTGTATTTATATACAGTATATATTAACTGTGTTAGGCTCTGCAAGTATGTTGCGATTTAATCATATTAACTTGGTAAACTTGAGTCATTAACTATCAATAATTTAATAATTTTTAATCAATGTAAAGCTAAATTTACCTGAATAATATATTAATAATCAATTAATTAATTAAAAAAGAAAGATAAAAAAATTACTCAGGTATTGTTGAGCTTACAAGTGTACGCTATAATCACACTAATTTTTGTTAGAAGCAGATAATTTAGGAGCTAAATATTGTATGAAACGCGTTGTTATAACAGGGTTAGGAATTCTTTCAAGTATTGGAAATAATACCAAAGAAGTTTTGGAATCTTTAAAAATCGGCCGTAGTGGTATTACCTTTTCACAAGAAATGAAAGATAGCGGAATGCGTAGCCATGTTTGCGGAAATGTTAAATTAGATACGACAGGCCTTATTGATCGTAAAATAGTTCGCTTTATGAATGATGCTTCAATTTATGGTTATCTTGCTTTACAACAAGCTATTGAAGACGCTAAATTAACTCCAGAACAAGTCTCTAATCCACGTACTGGTTTAATTGCAGGTTATGGCGGTTCAACTAAAACTCAATATAACGTCGTTGCAGGTATGAAAGAAAAAGGATTACGTGGTGTTGGTCCTTATGCTGTGACAAAATCAATGTCATCGGCAATTTCAGCTTGTTTAGCTACACCATTTAAAATTAAAGGTGTGAGCTATTCTATGACCTCAGCTTGTGCAACGTCTGTGCACTGTATTGGTCACGCAGCTGAACTTATTCAACTAGGTAAACAGGATATTGTTTTTGCCGGTGGTGGTGAAGAGCTTTGTTGGGAGATGTCTTGCGAATTTGACGCAATGGGTGCGCTATCAACTAAATATAACGACTGCCCAGAAAAAGCATCACGAGCTTATGATGCTAATCGTGATGGATTTGTTATTGCTGGTGGGGCGGGTATGGTTGTCGTTGAAGAGTTAGAGCATGCATTAGCCCGTGGCGCTCATATCTACGGTGAGTTAGTCGGTTATGGTGCTACATCAGATGGTTATGATATGGTTGCACCATCTGGCGAAGGGGCAATGCGTTGTATGCAACTTGCTATTCAAGATTTAGATGTGCCAGTTGATTATATCAATACTCATGGTACATCAACCCCTGTTGGTGATGTAAAAGAGTTATGGGCGATCAAACAAGTGTTTGGTGACAATATTCCAGCAATCTCATCAACTAAGTCAATGACTGGTCACTCATTAAGTGCAACAGGCGCACAAGAACTTATCTATTCATTATTAATGCTTGAGCATGGCTTTATTACACCAAGTATTAATATTGATGAATTAGACGAAGCAGCAGTTGGCATGAATATTATTACTGAACCAACCGAACGTGAATTGACAACAGTTATGTCAAATAGCTTTGGCTTTGGTGGTACTAATGCTTCAATTGTAATGAAAAAATATAAAGCTTAATTGCTCAAATTTTATCAATAAAAAACCCCAGTAATTGGTTGTCCAACTATTGGGGGTCACTTCATGAAGAACAGTTTTTTTGTGCCAATCATTGACTACATAAACACCTAGAGTACTTTACTTAAAAATAACTGGGTACGTTCGTTTTGTGGATTTTTGAAGATCTGCTCAGGTGATCCTTGCTCTTGAATAATTCCCTGATCAATAAAAATAACTCGGCTGGACATCTCTCTAGCAAAACCCATTTCGTGAGTGACAACCACCATCGTCATACCCTCTTGCGCTAATGATTTCATAACGGTTAATACTTCACCGACCAATTCAGGATCAAGCGCTGAAGTTGGTTCATCAAATAACATCACTTTAGGATCCATCATCAAAGCTCTGGCAATGGCAACACGCTGTTGTTGACCACCTGAAAGTTGACTTGGGTAAGCATCAATCTTATCAATTAGTCCGACTTTTATAAGTAAACTTTCTGCCTTGGTAATAGCATCGGTTTTGGCCATTTTTTTGACATCACGAGGTGCTAAAATCAAATTTTCTAACACAGTCATATGTGGAAACAGATTAAAACGCTGAAACACCATTCCCACAGATTCGCGCAAGCGATTGATATTGATTTTAGGGACATGAACTTTAAAGCCATTAACTTCAATTTCACCTGAGGTGATATCTTCTAACCCATTTATGCAACGCAAAAAGGTACTTTTACCCGATCCTGACGGACCAATAATTGAAATAACCTCTTTTTCTTGGATATCGCACGTTATACCTCTTAATACATGAATATCACCAAATTGCTTTTGTAGATTATTAATGTGAATCACTTTTACCTAACCTTTTTTCCATATATTTAACCAGTAATGACAGCAAAAATGTCATAGACCAGTAAATTAAAGAGATAACTAAATAAGGTTCGGTATAGACAGCATTGGCTGCACCAGCCGTTCTTGCCGCATACGCTAAATCGATCAATCCGATAGCGGAACCTAATGAAGAATCTTTTAAAATTGCAATTGCATTATTACCTAAAGGTGGAAGCATGCGTCGAAAAGCTTGTGGTAAAATTACCTTACGCATGGTGCTACCATAACTCATGCCCAGTGATCGTGCTGCTTCCATTTGTCCTTTATCAATAGATTGAATACCCGCTCTAAAGATTTCAGAAATGTAAGCTCCAGCATTTAAAGTTATTGCTAAAACACAAGAGATAAATGCGCCATATTGCACTCGTAAAAAACGCGCGGTTTCAGGTGAGATCAAATAATCAGAGACTAAAATACCCTCTCGAGGATGTAACAGAAATGGCATGATAACAAAGTACATAACCATAATTTGTACAAATAACGGTGTACCCCGAAATGCACTTACATAAATTTTAACTGGCCATTTTACTACTAATAATAAAACATTTTTATAAATGCCGTGCTTCACTTCAGCAACTCGACCAAGACCTAATATTAATCCCCAAAGTGTACCAAACACCACACAAACTATCGTACAGGTGATGGTCATTATTGCTCCATCAATAAACAGAGGCAAATAATCACTAATCACTTCCCAATTAAACTGCATAAATAAAATGATCCTGTAATTGTCGATTAATTAATGGGTAGAGTTGGTACATTTTCATCAAACCATTTAGCATAAATGGTTGCATAAGTACCATTGGCAATAATTTTTTTAAGTCCTTCGTTAATACTATTAAGTAATTTATCATTACCTTTAGCAACAGCTATACCAAAATATTGAGGCTCGAAGTTTTGATCAGCAATTAGATTGAAATCTTTTCCGGAATGCATTTTAATATAGAACTTAACCACCCCAACATCACTAACCGCAGCATCAATCCCTTCTTCGTAAAGATCTTGTAATAAAAGCGGCGTATTATCAAAACGCTTTATCGCTTTGCTATTCATTCCTAAAACTTTTGAAACAACCACATCTGCTGTACTACCATTTACAACGCCTACTGTTTTGTTTTTTAAATCTTCCAATGAAGTAATACTGGAGTGTGCTTGCGTTACAACAACTTGTTCAGCAGGAAAGTAAGGTAACGAGAAATCTACCGATTTTTTGCGTTTATCGGTAATAGTAATACCTGAAATAATAATGTCTCGTTCACCATTGTTCAAACTGGCAAAAATACTGTCCCAAGGTGTATTAATCAATTTGATATTAAAATTTTCCACATTAGCAATTGCTTGGATGATATCAATATCAAACCCTTCTAACTGGCGTTGAGTATTTTCATATTCAAACGGACGATATGTACCACCCGCACCGACGACATAAGTTATATCTTTATCAGCATAACTAAAATGACTAGTGAGTAATAAAAAAGCGGATAAAATTAACGAAAAACAAGACTTAATCATGGTTATTCCTATCTTTATATAAATGTGAAAACCATAATAGCTTTTGAGAGAAATAAAGCAAATTAATATTAGGATTTTATTATACTATTTACTTTTTAAAGTGCATTAAATGATTAAAAAGTAGAAGGGAATCTTAGCGTGAGATCTGTTTTAAACTCAACAATAAAAAATCAGGACTTTACTTAGCACTTTGTAAAGTTACTATCTAGGAGTTTTATTGCTTCATTGTTTGGATAAAAAAGGTTAATATCGAGAATGCAATAAGTGATAACACTATAAACATAAATGAATTATTATAGCTTCATTATAACTTCCTCCAGATTGGTCAGCTATAAAGCCAATAAATTTCCGTAAGTATAATATTATCCCTAATAAGCTGACACCAAGGGTGCTAAGCTTTTCAGTGTTCTAAAACAATTTGCTTTGCCATGTAATTTTGCGACCATTAACGATTTATGTTGCGCTATATGTTGCACCATTTTTACATCCATCACTTTGGTTGCAATGGATGTAAGGTTAACTCAAATAGATGAGCGTTTATTATCAATAGTACAATTTTACTTTTGATAAATATCCCAAGCAGCTTGTAATCCAGCGCCTTGAACGGTTTTGAAACCAACACGATTTAATACCGCTTCAAAGGCGGTTAATGTTTGTAAAACGCACGGTTTTCTAGCGTTATAACCCATGGTGCCAATACGCCAAACATTACCTTTAAGAGGACCAAAAGATGCACCAATTTCAATACCAAAATCATTAAGCATTAAGTTACGCACTTCTTGATCGTTAATATGTTCTGGACGTATCACCCCAACCACATTATTCATTTTATGGTTAATATCGCCAAACAATTCAAGTCCCATCGCTTGTAAACCAGCCTCCATTGCCGCACCATTAATGCGATGACGTTCTATAACATTATCCAAACCTTCTTGTAATACAATGCGAGCACACTCTCTAGCAGCATAAAGCATAGAAGTAGCTTCAGTATGATGGTTAATTCGTTCTGATCCCCAATAACGAATGATCATATCAATATCGAAATAGTTGGAATAAATCATTTCATCACTGCCACTACTATCGCCTTCAGCTCGAATACCAAGTTCAACACATTTGCGTGCTTGGATGATTTCAACCATTTTTGGACTTAACGTTAAAGGAGCCACACCCGGAGGTCCACTCAAACATTTTTGCAAACTAACAGATACCCCATCAAGTTGCCATTTATCGACTTCTAAAACGTTACCGACAATTGAAGCAGTTGCATCTACGTAAGACAGCACACCATGCCTGCGACAAATTTCACCAATTTTATCTAATGGTTGAAGTAATGTAGTTGATGTATCACCTTGTACACAAAGTAGCAAACGTGGCTTAATTTTTTTAATGGCATCTTCAATTACATTGGGATCGAATATTTCACCCCATGGTACTTCGATAGTATGCACATCAGCTCGGCAGCGGTGAGCGATTTCACAAAGTAATAAACCAAATCGACCAAATATTGGCACTAACACTTTATCACCAGGGCGAATTGTAGACACAAGAACGGCTTCAATCCCAGCTCTAGCTGTACCATCAATAACAAAAGTTTGTTCATTTTTGGTTTTAAAAATGTCACGATAAAGCGCCATCGTTTGGTTCATATAATCAGTCATAACAGGATCGAATTGACCAATTAAAGGCGCAGCCATTGCTCGTGTTACACGTGGATCAGCATTAATTGGACCCGGTCCCATCAATAATCGAGCTGGCGGATTAATTTGATCATATTTATCTAAATCTAACATGTGATTTTCCTTTAGTTATTTCTTGTTTATTTGTTAACAATCACGTTTAGTTGTGATGAATTATTTATCTTTTTATATCAATATTTTTTAAGAAACTACTGGCTAATGGATGGTGAAATTTAAATAAATTAACAATTTCACTCATCACTTTTCCCATATGTGACTTTTTCCAAGCTAAGGATAGAGGCGATGGTTTACGTTCATTAATCACTTGGCATTCAATTAAATCACCCGAATCCAAATACTTTTGACAAACCGAACGCGGTAAAAAACCTATCCCCAGCCCTTTTAAATGACACGATAATTTGGTTGTGATGTTAGGTACAATAATTTCGGATTGGCTTGGCAGTAACCATGCTACGCGTTTATTCATATGAACTGATGTATCTTCTATATTGATTGCGGGATATTTGCGTAACGTTTCGTTCGATAACGGCCCTTCTAAATGAGTGATAGGATGATTTTTTGCGGCGACAAAAACCCAATTAATTTCACCTAATGGAAAAATATTAATCATATTATCTAATGACTCCGTTCCCGTTGCGCCAATAGCAAGATGATATTCACCATGCAATAACGAATCCCAAACGCCCATATATACCTGCCGATTAAAGGTAAAATTAGTAAATGGAAATTTTTCTTGCAAATAACTCAACAGATCAGTGACAGCATCAACATCATAGAGCAAATTATTGATGGTCAGATTGATTTTGCGTTCAACACCATCGCGGATTTGATGCAGTTCTTCCGGCATAGTGGTTAACCAAAGTAGCCATTGGCTACAATGTTCATAAAGATGTTGACCGGCAAGCGTTAACGATACAGTACGTGTTGTGCGTTCAAACAATTGAGTATTAAGATCGGTTTCCAATGATTTGATGCGATAGCTAATGGCAGCGGGTGTTTTAAATAACAGTTTGGCTGCTTTGGAAAAACTTTTACACTCAGCAACTTTTGTGAAAGTTCGCATAGTTTCTGTATCTAACATTATTCAGTCCCTTATTAAAAAACGATCAATACCCAACCAAATACCTAATAAAAGATCGGCTCCCGATGTGTGTCCATAATTTAAAAGATTATGAAAAGCACGATGACCATAGTTATGTTGATTAAGCCGTTCAATGACATTCAAAACAGATAATGAAAATTGACCTTGTAAGGCATATTTTAAAAAAGTAGCGCTAATTGTTGTTGTCAACGCATCTAACGATAAAGCCAGCATTGCTGTTTTTAATTGTTCTATTTTCGGTTTAAAACGATGATCACTGGCCAATACCGAAAAAATCCCAACCATAATATCATCAAAGCTAGGCGTTAAGCCGGGACCTAAACCAATAAATTGAGTAATATCCGCATGTTGACCCAACATTAACCGATTTAACCTTTCACACAAAATCACCAATTCTGGTGCGGGATTATCGACAATATTTTCTTTAAGAAAACCAAATAAACCCGTTGGATAATCTAGCTGCATGAATCGTTGCCTAATCGCAGTTTTATCTAATTGGGTGTGTAATTTGCACTTTATCTTCATATGGCAAATATGTGTGTTATAACTTAACCGAATATCACCCAGTATTAAATCACCATTAACCTGTTGTGTTATGGTTAAATGATCATTAGCTAGCCTAGATTTTATTACATCAAAATCATTAGTCTTAAGAACCCAGCCCATAGGCGATAAGCCACTGCCATAACAATGTAAAGTGAGCAATTGTTGCTGTTGATTAATTAAATTAATGGTTTGTTCATGCAAACTGAATAGCGATAAGTTGCTTTTTACATTTGGTGCATGAGCACTAATAATTAAAGGTTTAATTTGCAGTAAGCCATTTTGGGTTAATGACAAGCAATACTGCCGATCCGCATCGGCAGCAAATGACGTTGCTGTAAGTGAAGTACTTATCACTTTTTTTAATAATTCATTTTCTGCATAACTACATTTCATAAATTAAACTTTAAGTTTTTTAGCTAATGCCTCAAGTGCTTTTTCAAAACAGGCTAATGGAGCACGTACCGTTCCTGCACCAATTTGACCCACACCTGCCTGTTTGTGGGCAATACCCGTATTAATCAAAGGAGTGATTCCCGTTTCAACAACACGGCGAACATCAAGCCCCAAACAACATCCTTGGAAGTTCCAAGATGGAATTTGTAACAGCATGTTATGGTCAAGATAGATTTCACTCATCTCTTCAGATACTTCATATGCAACATCCGCGCCACCAGCACCAACGAAGCGAGTTACCCCGGGCGCAGCTACCATGGCAGCACCACCGATCCCAAAGGTTTCAGTAATCGCACTATCACCAATATCTGGATTGGCTTCGTTTTGTGAATAACCCGTAAAAAATAGTCCTTGCGGAGTGTTAACTGGGGCCGTAAACCATTCATCACCTAACCCACTCACTTTAATACCAAAATCTTTACCATTACGTGTCATAACAGTAACAATAGTACCTTCTTGAATTTTTGCTGCACTGTCCATAACCGATTTACAATACGCCATCGCTAGGTTTAGAAAGAATTGATCAGTGACACTTAAAAAGTCAAAAATTTTCGCCATTTCTGTTTTATTGCGATCAAGTAGAGCTAATTTGGGTGACAAGGTTCTAAGCAATAACGCCGAGGCTGCAATATTACGTTGGTGAAACTCATCCCCCATAGTAATGGCTTGCGCCATTAACGCAGTAAGATCAATGCCATTTTCAAATAGTTTAAGGGCATCATTTAATGCTGGTCCTAAGGACTCTTTCATCCAATGGTGACGATTAAGCACTTCCTCACCATAGGCACCAAAGCGCATGACTTTACCAATACCTTCGTTTAAATTGCAGTATGCTCGATTACCATGAGTGATGTTTTCAACAACCAACATTGGCATATTTGCCGAAGTTATTCCTCCCATTGGTCCAACTGCATTAACGCTGTGACATGGAATGAATTCAACCTTACCATTTGCCAGTAAATCTAAAGCGTGTTTTTCATCGCTCGCCCAATCTTCAAACAAACATGCACCAATGCAAGCCCCCTGCATTGGACCAGTCATATCTTGCCAAGTAATGGGAGGGCCTGCATGTAATAATTTATAACCTTGTGCTAAAGTTGGTACAGCTTCTTTCGCAGCAACTACCCCAATCCAATGTGGTCTAGCGGCTCTAATTCGCTCAATAATGGCTTGGTTTGCTTCATTAATTGCTCTATTCATACGTCAAAACCTCTTAATTTAATTTTTTTAAAATAGCCGCTAATTTTTGATTTCCGCCAGCTATTGGTGCCCATTGATAATGCACAACAGGCACATTGGATGATTGAAGATCTTCCGCAAAACTGCGCAGTCCAGCATTGATTACACTTATATGATTAAGCAATGGATATGATTTAAGTGAAACCGTTGATTTTGTTGGCGTAATTAATTTTTTAGCTAATAATACCGCTTCTGGCAAATTATCCATTACCACAATGTTATTTTCAGTTAAGGCAGTTATTTGTTGGCTACGGCATTGTGGATCTTGCTGTGAGCCGGTTACTGTTGCAATAGCGATTAATGGATTATCGCTTGAACGTTGTGCGCAGGCCGCTTTATAACCGGCAATAATTGATTCAGCAGGATTAGGATTAGCACCGTAACCAATCACCAAATCGAGTAATACTACGCCAACTGTCTTTTGTGCCCCTAACTTACTAATTTCTTGTTCACGAATTGAGGGGTCGATCATTGGATGAGGACGCCCAACAGTATAAAAATCATCACCAAGATCAATAATTTTATGACCATTTTCGTCAAGCATTATGCCTTTATCATGATTTTCATTGATTGATAAATGCAACTCCTGAGCAAGTAACATCGCGGCTTCTGATGCTAAAGTTCCACCAGTATACAGTCCTGAAATCGTTTGCTTGGTTACTTTTGGTAATGCGCGTGCTGCCACTTCTACTTTGGCTAGCAAACAAGCTAAACGTGCTGCTTGATCTAATGTTTTGGCAAAATAGATATTCTCATCTTGTACTTTGTCGATAGTTGATCCTAAAAACAGCGCCACAATTGGCTTATTAATCAGCTTCATGGCAGTAATAACTTTTTCTTGCACACTTTCAGCAGGTGGTTTTGAAATAAAAGTAATGACTTGACTTTGCTCATCTGCAGCAAGCATCTTTAATGCAGTCAGAGCACTAATTCCCCCTACCTCTTGTGATAAATCGCGCCCGCCCAAACCAATAGCTTGCGTAATACCTTGGTTTAATAAAGCAATTTGAGAGATGACTTCTTGTATACCTGTACCCGATGCACCAATTACACCAATATTCCCCTTGGGAATTACATTTGCAAAAGCTAGCGGTGCACCAGCAATAATAGCCGTACCACAATCAGGTCCCATTACAATCAAATCTTTACTCGAAGCCTTAGTTTTTAGGCGAATCTCATCATTCACAGGCACATTATCTGAAAATATCATGATATTTTTATTATCATCTATGGCTTGTTCGGCAAGTTCTGCTGCGTATTCACCAGCAATCGATATCAAAACTAAATTAGCATCAGGTAATTTTTGGGTCGCGCTAGCATAACGCCTTGCTTTAAGTAATTTACTGCCACCTTGTTGTTGATGGGCGATATTTTTTAAAGCATCTTCAAGCTGTGTACTGATTAAATCCACAACATTAATTGAATCGTTATGCGTTTTAATAGCAACGCAAATATCATTGGGTGTTGCATCATTAAACTTATCACTCCAAAAACCCGTTGCCGTAAGCAAGGATTTATTGGCTGGAGTCCCCATCATGACAGAAACCTCATCAACTTCATCAAGATTACTCAGTTTTTTGGAAATTAACATTAAACTGACTGAATCTTGAAAGCTCCCTTTTTTTATGAAAGATTGAATCATGAGAATTGCCTCTCAATTTAGTAATTATTTATTTTTAAATATGCAATAAATCTAAATGATAGATATCGATTACAAATGGTATTTACTATAAATCGATAAATCGTTATACCTTTATCTATCAAATTTAAAATCACACGCTATTTATATATTACGAAAAAAACTGGGAATAAATAGGTTAGATGTCACAATTCAATGACTTATTATCAGAAAAAATTTACATAAAAATCATAATGATACTTGATTATTAAAAATTTTTTTATAATAGTAACTTATTAATTTAATTAAATTTTATAAAACTAAAAAAGAGTGTTTGATCACATTATTATTTGCTATTAATAGTATGTTACTTAGCAAACATAACCAGAATAATTCTTAAGAATAGAAAGATTAAAAACAGGTAGATGCTTATGAAAATCTTATATGATGATGTGGCAAACGCAGTGGAATGGATATCAAGTTTTGGGGGACTAGAACAAGGTGGAACCACACGTTTACTTTATACGCCTCAATGGCTGGCAGCACAAAATGCATTGAAAGAACGCATGACCAATATCGGTATGCAAAGCTATTTTGATGATGTTGGCAATTTATATGGTCGCTTTGAAGGTAGTAAATATAAAGATCAGATCATTATGTCAGGTTCGCATGTTGATACAGTTGTCAATGGTGGAAAGTTAGATGGGCAACTCGGTATTATTGCCGCCTTACTTGCCATGCAATACCTAAAAGAAAACTATGGTCAACCTCTTCGTACATTTGAGATTATCTCAATGGCTGAAGAAGAAGGCAGCCGTTTTCCATATGTATTTTGGGGCAGTAAAAATGTTTTTGCGATTGCAAACAAAAAAGATGTTGAAAATATCACTGATGTGGAAGGCGTCAGATTTGTTGATGCCATGCAAGCCTGCGGATTTCAATTCAGTACTCAACCTGCACGCAGCGATATCAAAGCTTTTCTAGAAATTCATATAGAGCAAGGCGGCGTACTTGAAAAAGAACAAAAAAGCATTGGAGTTGTGACCAGTATTGTCGGTCAGCGCCGTTATAACATCAGACTGATTGGAGAAGCCAACCATGCAGGCACGACTCCAATGGGATACCGTAAAGATGCGGTGTATGCCTTTAGTCGTATATGTCATGAATCCATTAATAAAGCACTAAAAATAGGTGATCCACTCGTGCTTACTTTTGGTCATGTTGAACCAAAACCCAATGTGGTTAACGTTGTACCAGGTGAAGTGCTATTTACCATGGATTGTCGCCATACCAATAAATCCGAATTAATTGGATTTACTGAAGAAATCGAAGCCGATATGGTGCGTATTGCCAAAGAGCTAGGGCTTGAAATTGAAATCAATCGCTGGATGGATGAAGATCCCATTCCAATGAATGACAAACTAATTCATATGTTAGAAGACATTTGCAAAGAAGAAAAGCTCAGCTACCGTGTAATGCACAGCGGTGCAGGTCATGATTCGCAAATTTTTGCGCCACGAGTACCTACCGCTATGCTGTTTGTACCAAGTATCAAAGGTATTAGCCACAATACCGCAGAAGATACCAAAACAGAGGATTTAGTCGAAGGTATCAGAGCGTTAACCTATGCCCTTTATAAATTAGCTTACCAAGAGTAATAAGGAGCTGACATGACAACTGTTAATACAACAGCCAAAACAGGTGGTATCCAATACTGGCACAAAATCGTAGTATTATTATGTCTTGGTTGGACAGTAATGTGGATATATCGTCCTGTTCTAACTGCTATTTTTCCAGAAGTTCAACAAACTATAGGTCCACAATCCAATACCGAGTTAGGTTTAATTGCTAGTTGCTATTTTTTTGCTTATATCGCTATGCAAATCCCAGCAGGGATGTTAGTTGATAAGTTTGGTAAAAAAGCAGTGGTGATTCCTGGTTTCTTATTATTTACCATCGCAGCTTTAATCATTGGTAATGCACATTCTATTATGATGATTTATGTTGGTAGTTTATTAGCAGGCTTAGGTTGTGGCTCTTATTATGGTTCAGCTTGGTCACTTTCAGCCGAAAATATCCCATCTGAACATCGTGGCTTCGCTTCAGCTATTATCAATACTGGTTCAGCATTAGGGATGGGCATAAGTTTACTGGCAACCAGCTTTTTAGTTAAATCATGGGGTATGCCATGGGAATATATGCTCTATATTATTGCTGCGCTGTTACTTTGTTTAGTTGCAGGCTTTGCTATTATCATCAAAGAACAACCAAAACTTAAACAAGCAGTTCAAAATGACACAACGAATAACCAAACGACAACATCGCCAATTAAATCTGACCAAAAACATAGTTTCTTTAGTATTGAAATGATTGCCTCTTACATTATGTATTTTGCAACATGTTATGGCTACTACATGATTGTCAGTTGGTTACCAAACTTTTTAGAAACTGAACGCGGCTTTACGGGAGGCAGTATTGGCTCAGCATCATCATTGGTCGCTTTTGCAGCTATTCCGGGAGCATTAATCATCAGTAAAATATCCGATAAATTTAGAAGTAAACGTCTATTGTTTATTATCGTATTAGAACTGATTGCTGCTGGAACCTTATTTATTACCGTACAATCTGCAACCATCACTTTTTTACTTGCGGGATTAATCTTTTATGGGTTATTTGGCAAACTGACTGTCGAACCAATATTGATTTCACATGTTGCCGAAACCGCACCAAAAACCAATTATGGTACCTCCTTTGGTGTCTTTAATTTCTTTGGCATGAGTTCGTCAGTGATTGCACCACCGCTAACGGGTTATTTAGCCGATCTTACTGGCACTAAAATCACTGGTTTTTACGTCGCCATAGTTATATTGATCGTTGCTACGCTGATCTTCACGCTGATTAACTCGAAAAAAAAGGCTAACAACCAATAAACACCATTACCGGTCAGATGCCTATGACCGGTTAAACCAATATAAAAAATGACTGCTTTTTACAAGTTGGGATTGCTATTACCTAAATAACGATAAACAGATAGTTTAATAACCAAAAAGTTACGTAAAAACAGCATTATGTTACAAGGAGAATAAAAATGGGGTATATCAATAATAATACTGGTTATCCAAAAGATCTGCTTGCATCCAGAGCCATTATTAAACGCCATAACTACGCATTGATACAGCCAGATGGGTTAGTCAAAAATATCATTCCAGGTTTTGAAAACTGTGATATCACAATTCTATCCACACCCAAATTAGGGGCATCATTTGTCGATTATCTTATTACTATGCATCAAGATGGTAAAAATTTACAAGGTTTTGGCGGTAAAGAGATAGAAGTATTTGTCTATGTGATCAGTGGCGAAGTAACGGCAAAAACTGACGATCAAGTCTTTAGTCTAAAAACGGGTGGTTATGTTTATTGTCCAGCAGGAATTAAATTGTATTTGCAAAATGACACTGTTTTATCTCGATTATTTTTGTATAAACGTCGTTATATACCGCTCTCTGGTTATCAAGCACGTATAGTAAGCAATCATGTCGAAAAACTAGATTGTATCTGTTATGAAGATATGGATAACGTCTTTGTGCAAGATCTCCTGCCTAAAGAGCTTGGTTTTGACATGAACTTTCATATATTAACTTTCAAACCTGGTGCGAGCCATGGTTATATTGAAACCCATGTCCAAGAACATGGCGCGTATTTGCTTAGTGGCGAAGGCATGTATTTGCTTGATAATGAGTGGATACCTGTCAAAAAAGATGATTATATTTTTATGGGCGCTTATGCACTGCAAGCTTGTTATTCGGTTGGTAAAGAACCATTGAGCTATATCTATTCTAAAGATTGCCATCGAGATATAGAAATATAAACAAAATACAAGACACTAAAAATCATTATCAAGGAAACAAAATGGAACTTATTGTCATTGCGTTAGGTGGTAATGCCATTGCCAAACGCAATCAACCTTTAACCGTCGATAATCAATATGAAAATATTGATGCAACAACAAAAATTATTGCTAAACTTGCGGGTAAATACCGCTTAGTTGTCGTACATGGTAATGGACCACAAGTAGGATTATTGGCTTTGCAAAATCAAGCTTATTCTCAAGTACCAGCCTATCCCCTAGATATTTTAGTTGCCCAAACCCAAGGCATGCTAGGTTATATGATTGGGCGCAGTTTGCAACAACACAACAATATTAATAAAGTTGTGACGGTATTAACACAAGTCGAAGTGGATGAGCATGATCCCTCGTTTAGTCAACCAACTAAATTTATCGGGCCTGTTTATCAATCCGATCAACAGCAACAATTACAAGCACAATATGGTTGGACATTTAAAAGAGATGGTCAATATATTCGCCGAGTGGTTCCATCACCAAAACCAAAAACAATACTCGAAATTGACACCATACAACAACTGCTGACCGATGATGCCATTGTGATATGTAACGGTGGTGGTGGTATACCAGTAATTAAAGATGTGAATGGTTACAAAGGTGTTGAAGCAGTGATCGATAAAGATCACTCAGCTGCAATACTTGCAATTCAGCTTAAAGCCGATCATCTGATGATCTTAACAGATGCCGATGCCGTTTATGAAAACTGGGGCACACCTGATCAAACCGCATTACGCCATGTCACCCCTGAACGACTAAAACCGTTAGCAGTTGACGATGGTGCAATGGGTCCAAAAGTAAAATCTGTAATTGAATTTGTCGAAAAGACGGGAAACAGAGCTTACATCGGTACATTAACCGATATTGAAGCGTTATTAGATACCACTAAAGGCACCATTGTCAGCCCATCAAATCAACAAAGTAATGAGTGAATAGACATATCTGGAAAAGATAGGAGTTTTAATATGAGAGTTGATAGACAAACCTTACATCATTTAATCGCCAAAAAATTACATAAAGCGGGTTTAACAAGCGAACACGCGGATATTGCTGCTGATGCCCTAACTTTTGCTGATGCTCGTGGCATCCATTCGCATGGCGCGGTGCGCGTTGAATATTATGCTGAACGTATTGCCAAAGGTGGAATGACACATAACCCTAATGTCACGTACCAAGAGACAGGCCCAGCCAGTGGCATATTAGATTTTGACAATGGGTGTGGTTTAGTGGCCGCTAAAGTAGGCATGGATAAAGCGATTGCTATGGCGAAAAAAAATGGTATTGCAGTGGTAGGTATTCGTCGTATGTCACACAGTGGTTCACTTTGTTATTTTACCGAAATGGCCGCTGAACAAAATTTAATTGCGGTATCGATGTGCCAATCCGATCCAATGGCGGTACCTTATGGTGGCGCAGAAGAATTTTTTGGTATGAACCCTATCGCCTTTGCTGCACCAACAGCCGATAATCGTCTTGTTTCGTTTGATATGGCTACCACAGTACAAGCTTGGGGGAAAATATTGTATGCCAAATCCAAAGGTGTGCCAATTCCACCGACTTGGGCAGTTGACGAACAAGGTGAACCAACAACCGATCCACACAAAGTCAACGCTCTATTACCAATAGCGGATGCCAAGGGTTATGGGCTAATGATGATGGTGGATGTGTTGTCAGGCATTTTATTAGGTGTACCATTTGGCAAAAACGTCTCATCCATGTATGCCGACTTGTCTAAAGGACGCGATCTTGGACATTTGCATATTGTTATCAATCCCGATTATTTTATCGGTCTTGAAACGTTCAAAAAGAACATGTCAGCCATGCTAGATCAACTAAAACACGTTAAACCCGCCAAAGGTAATAGTGAAGTCTTTTTTCCTGGTGAACGAGGCAAAAAACGTGAAGCGGATTACTTAAAAAATGGGATAGAAATTGTAGATGAAATTTACAACTACTTAATAAGTGATGCTATCCATTACAATCGATATGATCACAAAAATAAGTTTGCAGAATAAAAATCCCCCTGAGTAGGCATGAGATATGAAGATTGACCGGCCAGAACTTTCTTAATAAAGAATCCCTGTATAAACAGGGAACAGAGGATAGGATTAGTACAGAATCAATTCCATTACGGTTTATCCCTGTGTATACAGGGAACACCCTACCTCGCTTCAAATTCTCCATTTTCTCGGCGGTTTATCCCTGTGTATACAGGGAACACTCACCTGATGTCGCGGTGTTTTTTGCCAGTAGCGGTTTATCCCTGTGTATACAGGGAACACCATTAATTCTAGATAATGCTGTAGAGGGGCGCCGGTTTATCCCTGTGTATACAGGGAACACCATAAATACGACTGTGTTTGCTTTTCTCAGCACGGTTTATCCCTGTGTATACAGGGAACACATTTTCGAATTTTTTTGCCTCATCTATTTGAGCGGTTTATCCCTGTGTATACAGGGAACACTCCAATTATAACATACTGTTTTATAATTAAAATATTGACCACCAAATTTCTACCGATTTTTTTGGCTATTTTTTATCAAAATCTGTATTTATAACACTATGTTTTTATTTAATTAATTAAAATTGATGGAAATTAAAATTCGATTCTACAGAATTCTACCAATAAATTCATATTTTTCATGCAATTAAATAAATGATAAACAATGAAATATAGAATTGCGATTATTTGAATAGCAAAAAAATGCTATGTAATATTGACGCATCCCCCGATTTATCCCTGTGTGTAGGGAACATCAGACATGTGACGATGGGGGAATAACATGGCGCGGTTTATCCCTGTGAATACAGGGAATACAAAAAACCGTATATTATTATAGATAAGTGATAAATTAATGCATATGCCAATAACCTTAATTAGGTTAATTTACAAATAAAGCTGTTTTATCTATATGTATAAGAAATACTTTTCTAGACTAATCTAACCTAGAAATTAGTCTTTTTGCACTTGAGCTCTTTCGGACTTTTTTATGGATTAGGCATGGTAAATTGTTTGGCTTCTTCTTTAATGTTATCCGTAACTGTGTCAAGAATCTCACTCATATCATCTGGGTTATCTTCAAATTTTTTTTCATCTAATTGGTTAGGATTTTTAATATCAAATTCTTTAAAACTCAGGTAAATCGCTTCAAAAAAATCTTTTGGAACGTCCCCGTCTTTTAGTTGGCTTATATTATTCATTGTCATTTCAACAAACTTCTGAAAATAACTGTCAGTAGCCACACAATCCTTTAACACAGGAAATTTAACATTATCTTTTGTACCTAAACAGATCAGATCTAATTCACTTCCCTTTCTGATATTCGCAGCATCATCTTTATTTTTTAACTCAATAGAAACCAATTCAGATTGATTATCACCATTTGCAACAATATACGGATTACCATTTAAATCCGTTTTTACTTCTGAGGCTTGTGTTATAATATTAACCAGTTGTTTATCGTATGTTTTTTCGTATTTAGTCAAATCATTACTGAATTCTTTGCTAAGATCAGTTACAGTTACAATTGGTATTTTTTCACCAATAATTGATTCACCGCTGGTTCTAAAAAACAGCAATATCTTCATTTATAAGCAACTCAGTAAATTTTTTTGCATTCTCATTAGCAAAAGAGTTGAAACCGATCAAAGTTAATATTGAAATAGCAATTAAATTTTTCATTCTTTACTTCCATTTATTATTGAATAATAACAGATGATAAAATAATTAAATTCTTTTACACATTAGATCTTATTTTTGATAATAGTATTTTATTCATATGAGTTGAGCAATAAAAAAACGCCGAAACAGTTAGGTGAATTAATTATTATCCACTTTTAAAAAAAGATTTTCCTAAATTAATTTATTGAAAGTTAGGATGATATTCATGTACTAAACAATTTTTGTAAGCACTATTGAGCATAATCAGTAAAATAACTAGGTATTTATGAGTTTAGTTGCTTCTCCATACTGATAATTGAAAATTCATTTATATTATAATTTTATCACATAATACTTTAAACAAACTATTATCAATCAACACTATATCGTATAAATAATATCTAAAATCCATTCTTATAAAGATAATAACTTCTAATTTAATATGATTTATCCCTGTGTATACAGGGAACACATTACTCGCACCCTGTCCGCTCCGCTCGAAACCGGTTTATCCCTGTGTATACAGGGAACACTGCTGCACGGGCGAGATTATCGCTGCTATCGTCCGGTTTATCCCTGTGTATACAGGGAACACATTAAAATCGGTATGGCGGACGAAATTAGTAACGGTTTATCCCTGTGTATACAGGGAACACTCCAATTATAACATACTGTTTTATAATTAAAATATTGACTGCTAAATTTCTACCGATTTTTTTGGCTATTTTTTATCAAAATCTTTATTTATAACACTATGTTTTTATTTAATTAATTAAAATTGATGGAAATTAAAATTTGATTCTACGGAATTCTACCAATAAATTTATATTTTTCATGTAGTTAAAAAACAGTAATTTTTATTGAGATGTTTTTAATACTTTACTGTTATCAAAATAACTCTACTTTTTAAGTTGTTTGCTGATTTAGCTTGGTTATAAAATTTTCACAAATTAATCTCAAGTACTCGTTTTTTGTAAGTGCGTTTCTGTAATTTTGCGTAATCCAATATATTTTTTTAATGAAAATAATTTTATAAGCGTTGTTTTTTGTGATCTATTACTTAATATTAGAAATAAACGTTTATTTCAGCTCAACATGGTATTTTGTTTATAACCATAGAGTTAAAATAAATTATTTATTGATTTTTATACTGAAACGTATAGGTAACCTGAAACTTTTTGACAAAGTTTTGTCCCTGTGTTTATAGAAAACTCATATTATCAATTTGATTCAAATAAGATTTTAAAACGGTAATAATCATAATAAGCTTTTTAATTTTTGCCATTCATCCTTAAATTCAAACTTAAAATAGACAGCAAAAATATGCATTTTGATTTTATTAATAAAACGATTTTCATGTTTTTTGATGTTATTAACCGCATGAATTATAGAAGTTGAATCAAAAGCCATACAATAAGAAGTGATAACATTATAATGACAAATAGGAGCAATATAATTAAATAAAACATACTCAACATGCTTTATAGGGAATTGTCTAGCTACTGAGGCAATGTTTTCATAGTTAATATTACTTGCCGCGAAAAGATCTGAAAGAGCTACATAAAGATCTTCTTCATCTAATGTATGTTCCACCTAGTAAACTCCTCTATTTCATCATCAAGGCTATCTGCGACTGCTGAACCAATCATTGATCCTCCAATACTGCCAGCTAAAACAACAGCAATAGCACAAATTGGAGCGCCTGGACCACATATTGTTGATGCACCTAACCCTGCCAACCAGCCTCCTGCCACCGCTCCTCCAATTCCCATTCCTTGTTTTATAGTTTCTTTCGGTTTATTTTCAGCATTAATAATCTCATAGGTAGCAAGCGATGCCGTCACTAAAATACCAACTTTACCTATAATTTTTAATCGTTTATTTATTGTTGTAAACTTTGGATAATCACGACCAGAAGATTCAATCAGTTCATAGTACACACGATTTCGTTGTTTAGATGAAAGATTTTTAAAGTTTGATTTAAACTTTTCCTGTGAATATTTTTCTAATAAATCTTCAAATGATTTAGGTTTTAATTTATGTTTTTCAGCTATCGCTAATCCATAAGCTGATGTGTATTTTCTATGCTCTGCCATAATTTGATTTCTCATTTCGTAACAAAATGTAGCAGCCTCTTTCACTGATACTTTCTTCGCGTCAACTAATCCTTTAATTTCTACACTCATTCTTTTTATATTACTTGCATAACTCTCTCTTACTTTTGCATCGTTGATTACATCTTTTGAGAATTTCATTGCAGTATCATTTAGTGCAAACAAAGCATTGTCTAATATTTGATTTGGATCTTCGATTAAATTGTCAGTTTCCGTAGGAAATTGACCACCCACCATAAGTGTAACCACCATAATTATCAACCTATTATTGTTTTTAATAAATTTTCAGTTATGCTTGATATATTATTATCATCCCCTAAATTCTCTAAGCTTTCTATCTCTATTCTTGCACTATCACATTGTGTATCAATAGTTAGTCTTGCTTTATTATTTTGATCAAAAGTTCCTTTTAATAATTGACCATTATTTAAAGTAACAATGAAGTTTAAACCAGAATAATCTCTATTTGAAGCTATTTGAAATCCAATCCAGTTATCAGCTTTTTTTTGGTGGATTTCTTGTTTATTTATAATGGAATTTGATTGAGATGAATTCGATAGACTATTATTAGAGATATTAATATACATCGTACTTTTTAATGCAATGATTCTATGACCACCAACTGGAGTACATTTACACGCAATAATACAACCATCATAAGCAACGGGTTTTCCGTCAATAATAAAATTACTTGCCCCCTCTATGATTCTGCCGGTACTTTTACATTTGGGGCAAGATGCTAAATCACCCAATAAGGCGACACCATCAATACCACAATATCCGTTCCCTGAGGCTGTAATAATCCTACCACCATAATTAGTTGCATCACCCAAAATAGCTACTTGCTTACTCATACTACATCCTCACATTGTCGTTATATCCACTGTGAATATGTATGTAGTTTATACAATATAGTTGTGTTAGTCTGATTTTTTGTGTTAAATAGTGTAAACCAATATTTAGCTATTTGTTGGCGCCTGACTCGTTAATGCCGTGACAGCCTTATATTTACTAATTTTTGACAATATGTCATTGATTTCACTGACATTCCTCGTTTAATTAGGTGTTGCACCAGATATTTTGTAATATTTCTTTAGCGTATTCGCTTTTTGATTAATTATGTAGTTTTAAATTTAAAACTCTGAGAAATTTTGATAGTTTATGCATTAGATGCGAATAATTATTTAAATGCATCGATACGGTAATTTAAAACGTCCAAATATGCCGTCATTATAGATTTTTGCAAAATCAATCTATCGCGTTCGCGCTCATCCGGTACTATTTCCGTAAAACGATCTGAATTGATAAATTCAGTTAATTTCGCTAATTTGCCCGACAATTCGTCGCGCTCGGCAATAACTCGTTGTTGATATGGTTGCGGTTTATCCCTGTGCATACAGGGAACACTTTTTCATTCCCTGCACACCTGATGTAAAAATACGGTTTATCCCTGTGTATACAGGGAACACTGAACATTTCGAACGTCAGCCCACTGATCCAGCGGTTTATCCCTGTGTATACAGGGAACACTCATGAATAGCCGTCGCTACAGCACCATTCGCCTGGTTTATCCCTGTGTATACAGGGAACACAACTTTGACAGTTGCCCCTCACGAGATAACGGCGTTTTATCCCTGTGTATACAGGGAACACGTCCTGCGCATCCTCTAATTTTTTGTCGACATCGGTTTATCCCTGTGTATACAGGGAACACACCAAATGCAATTTCCCCCGAATTCAAAAAGGCGGTTTATCCCTGTGTATACAGGGAACACTCCAATTATAACATACTGTTTTATAATTAAAATATTGACTAACAAATTTCTACCGATTTTTTAGGCTATTTTTTATCAAAATCATTATTTATAACACTATGTTTTTATTTGATTAATTAAAATTGATGGAAATTGAAATTCGATTCTACGGAATTCTACTGATAAATTTATATTTTTCATGTAATTAAAAAAAGTTTAAACAATGAAATATAGAATTGCAATTATTTGAATAGCAAAAATGCTATGTAATATTGACGCATCAAAGATTTATCCCTGTGTGTACAGGGAACATTTGAACTTAATGATACATCATCAGGTATAGTTGCTTCACAATTGATTAAAGCAAGGAAATATTCTGTTGAAAGAAGTATGTATTCGTTGGTTAACTTGGACATTCTCCTAATTAAAAGTTGAATAAAAAAGGATAATATTCCCTTATGGGTAAAAGATAAAAACAAGAAAATTATTTATTAAAATAATTTTCTTGTTTTATTTTGGATCTCATTTTTTTCTAATGAGGCATGAGTTAGTTCTCGTTGTTGCACCAATGCTGGAAGTAAGTCATTGTACTCCTCAATTCGTAGCATTCGAATATCTTTCAATGAAGGTGTAAACCAACTAAACTTTTGTCCCAATTGTTGAACGGCTAAAACACAAGTTACTGCATTAATACTACTATTACCAAAATACACAGATCCTTGCTTCCATTCAAAACCAAGCTTTTTTAACTCATCTCTAACTTCTTTATAAGCATTTGTATATGCACCAGGATAATAGTGCTCTAACCTACTAGTATCGAAGTCAAAAGTAATTGCATAAGACATTGAGTATTCCTCAAAATGTGAATGTGATAGTCTAAAATAACTCAACATCAAACAGATATTACTAACCTGAAAAAAACAGTGAGTTTGTTAGCTATGGGTGTGATCACCTTATTAAAGGAACGTCCCGTTAAAGACGTTTGAGAATTAACGATCATCTTCTCATTGTTTGCTACAAAAGTAGCTGAAACTAGTTTCATTATAATGCAAATGAATCACTAAATTCAATATTAAATCTAAAATCAACAACTAGTTATGCTATGCCCTTTTTATTTTTACCCTTTTCAGCCTTTTAAAGGTAGGGCTATTCCCTGGATAGGCTACACTAATTAGTACCAATTTTATAAGGTCATTGTTATGATAAACCAACAATAAAAAAAGGTAACAATAATGAC
>NZ_JACFPX010000027.1:0-18820 GCF_016101765.1 Gilliamella sp. B14448G11
GCTATGATAATTTTTAAATCTCGACTATATTTTGACATAAAAAGACCCCCAGTTAGTGGTTGTCCAACTATTGGGGGTCACTTCAAATCCCGATTTATTCATTTTAACTAAAAGCCAAATGGTGAAAGTTGGTTAGCTAAATATTTTGATGTAATTGAATGGATTGTCGATGAAATTAAAAATTATAAAAATAATATGTATGCTTTTTTATGAACATTCGACATATTGTGACAAATATCATGATCGAAAACCAAATATTATAGATTTTGATGTAATCGAAAAAGGCATTGTTGTTTCAAATTCTCAATATCGAGAATTTAAATAAATAGAACCTTGTTACGACATAGTAGAGAAAAATATTAATAATTATTGCATTTTCTATGTATTAAATAATAGCAATAATTAGAAACCACTGAAGACCGTTAATAATATTTTAGCTGGAGTTAATAAAGAAAAAGATATTTACTATCAAAATAATATTAGTAGTTATAATATATATTTGTATAAATAATCTTTTCCTATTGATTTTTATTAATTAAAATAAGGAGCTATTATCTAAAAATAGTTAGTTGTACTAATAATATTTGTAACGTTAATATATCAATTAAATAAAATTATACGAATAATTAGTAAATAGCAATATCTCTGTAATGGATAAAAACAATGCAAATCTTCTCAAATAAAAAACAATCTCTTATTCTTTTAAAAGAGAAACCATTTAAATTAGAAAAAGAAATCCAAACATTATTCGAAAATAATTTAGAGATGATTGGTAACTTAACTTTTGTAAAATCCGAATTTAGGATAAAAGATTATCGAATTGATACCTTGGCTTATGACGAAGAGTCAAAATCTTTTGTAATAATTGAATATAAACGTGATCGTAATTTAAGTGTTATAGATCAGGGTGTTACCTATTTGAACCTTATGCTCGATTATCAAGCTGATTTTATTGTTGAGTATAACGAATCCTGTCAAGCTAATTTGAAACGCAATGAAATTGATTGGTCACAAAGCAAAATTATTTTTGTTTCTCCAGCTTTTACTGATTATCAAAAGCAATCAACAAATTTCAAGGATTTAGCCATTGAGCTTTGGGAAATAAAACGTTTTGAAAATGATATGATCACTATCAATCCAATCAAACGTTCTAAATCAGCGCCAAGTATTAAACAAATTCAACATACCCAAAATTCACCTTTAGATAAAGTAACAAAAGAGTTAATTGTTTATGATGAAGATACTCATCTGAAAGATAAAAACGATGAAGTATCTGAGCTTTATGATAGTTTTAAAAATGCTATTTTAGCATTATCTGCCGATATCGAGATTTATCCTAAAAAACTATATATTGCTTTCAAAAAAGGTAAAAATAATATTGTTTCAATACATTTACAAAATAGATCACTAAAACTTTGGCTTAATGCTAAAAAAGGTAATCTAGATGATCCTAAAAAATTAACAAAAGACGTCTCAAATGTTGGTCATTGGTCGACTGGTGATTATGAGTTAACTGTGTCTGATACTAATAATTTAGAGTATATTATGAGCTTGGTGAAGCAGATTTTGTAAAAAATAAAATAACAAATTAATTTGATGATATATAAATACTAATAAAGAGAAATTATTGATGTCTAATTTTTACATATCAAGAAAATTAAGAGAAAATGGTAATTTAATTCAACAAAATGAAGCTTTTTCACCTCAAATTAAATATAAATTTATAATTTTATTAGCTGAACCTGGTGCCGGAAAAACAGCGCTTTTGTCAAATCTTGCAAAACAGTATGAAACTAAGTTTTATAGAGCAAATGTTATTAATACCAAATTATCCATCGATAAACAAAAAGTACTGATAATTGATGGATTTGATGAAGTTGCTAAATTAAATGAGAAATCCGCCATTGAATCTATTTTGACAAAAATAGAAAGTATTAATCCCGATATGACTGTTTTATCAAGTAGATCTAGTGAATGGGATGATATACGTAATACACAATTAATCTGTGATTATTTAGAACTTAATCGAAAAGAAATTAAAACATACTATTTATCACCATTAGATATTGATGAACAAAGATGTTTTTTTTATTATCATTGTAAGGAAAGCAACTTTTCTGATTTCTATAAGCAATTATCCATATTAGATTTGGAAACATTAATTAGTAATCCTCAATTACTATATCTTTTTATTGTAGCTTATAAAAAAGAGTCAAGTTTTGGGGCAAAATCAGATGTTTTTAATAATGCAATAAAATACCTTGCACAAGAACATAATACTAATACCCCTTCATTTGATAGATGTAAAACAGATGATTTAATAATTTTTGCAGAAGAAATTTTTACTAAAATATTATTATCAGGAGAGTCAGGTGTTAGCCTTTCAGAAAAAATTGAAATCAATAATTTTCATTACTTATTTGGTTTAAGTAAAGTTGAACCCAAAAAGATAAAACAAATTTTAGATACAGGGTTGTTTAAACAAGTAGATTCTTCATATCTTTATGAACCTATACATAGAATAGTCGCTGAATATTGTGCTGCTAATTATTTAGTTAAAAGAATAAAAAATCCAAGTGATGTGATAACATTGAATAGCTGTCTTTCCATTATTGCTCCTAATAATATTGTAAGAACCGAATTACGAGGGTTATTGGGTTGGATGGCATCACTAGGTAACGAAACCATTCAACAGGAAATAATTAAGCTCGATCCTTATGCGTGTATTGCAAATGGAGATCCATCATTACTATCACTATCTAGTAAAGATATATTAATCAATGAGCTGATTAAATTAGGAAAAGAAAATCCTTTATTTAGAGCAAGTGATGGGTATCGTAGTTTCAATTTTAAAGGTTTTCTTTCTCAAAGTATGACCTCAAAGATGAAAGAGGTTATTTTAAGTAATAAAATAGATTTTGATTTAAAATCTTTATTTGTCTCATTAATAAAAGTATCCGAATCAGTCTCTTTATTTCAGGACGAACTCATTATATTATTAATGAATTTAGATGAATCTGCTTATATTAGAAGAACTGCTTTGGAAGCATTAATCAGAGATTCAAATAATAATTGGCCTTTTATAACTGTTTTCCAACGTTTAATTAAACGTTGCGGAGAATATGATTTAGAATATGCTTCTACAATTACAGAAAAATTTGGTTCTCATACTATTGGCGAAGAAAATGTAATCCATCTTTTTAAAAAATTAGCTGACCTTTATCCCAAAAAAGAAAGCAGAAATATAGTTATAGGTGAACGATATTTTATTTATAAATTAATACAATCATTTAGTTTAGAGCATATAACAAATTTGCTTGATGCTTTAACGCCAACTATTAAATGTATATGCTCTTCGAAAGAAGAGTATAAATGCCAATGTAAAGTAGGGATTAGTAAAATCATTGGGCATTTATTGGATCGTTATTTTGAATTGGTAGATGATAATTATAATGCACATAAATTGGCATTGTGGTTAAAAGACCTAAGATATACAGAAACAACCAAGGTATGTAACAGCTTAAGCGTAACAACACTTTTATCTAATCCAATTTTAAAATATAACATTTATATCAATTTGATCGAATTAGAATGTTTTAGTTATTTTTATCATATAGCTAACTATCAAATTGTTCATTCAGGAATAATTCTAGATTTTGAAGACCGCATTAAACTTCTAGATTATGCTTTCAATTCAAATAATGTGGAAATATGGGGTCTTTTATTTTTTTCTCATAATCATTATTGGTATCAAAATAATAAAGAACAACAAATAATTTATAGGAGAAATTTACGTCACCAAGCATTACAAAATGAAGCTTTTATGAAGATATGGGCTAAAGATGTTGCTAACAGAAAGATTAAGAAAAAAGATAAAAATGATACATTAGGAAGAAAAATAGCTAGAAAGTCAAAAAAAATTAAAAAAAGAAATTTAGCTCGTTATGAATATACTAAAAAATATCTAAATAAGCATGAATCTATAATTTATAACGGAAAAGATTGGGGTTGGTTAACATTTTTTGCTAAGGGTTATTTAGTTGATAGACAAAAGATTATTAAATATAAAGATGTAAAATTTATTGAAGAAGCACTTATTAATGGCTTACAACTTCTCAAGTCTAAATTACCCTCTTTAGAAAGATTATCATTAAAAAATACAGTATCTAATAATTTTTATGATTCAATAATAATCCTTTTTGCAACTAGTTATGTTATTTTAAAAAAAAATGGAAATTTAAATCAAATATCAAAAGAGTATTTGATTTTATTATTTCCAAGACATAATGTTAGTTTTCCTGAAATAGTTGAAAAAGAGAAAAATTTATTTATTAATGAAATAAAAAAGACATTATTTCAATCTAATGCAGATAAAGAACTATTTATTCAAAGATATATGGTTCCTCAATTTATTTATTACCATGAAAGCATACTTTCGTTAAGCTGGTTGTTAAATATGGAAGGTTGGGAAGCTATAAACATTAGATATTGTATCGAGTGGATTCAATTGTATCCTAGAATGAATATAGATAATTTAAAAGTGATATTTACTTTTTTATGTAAGAATCATGAAGAAAATAAACTTATTGCCATTATTGATGAAAAAATTAAAAACTTCCTAATTACGAATGATAATATTATTGGACCACCTACACAAAATAGCTTAACTGAAAAGAAATTTTGGTTTGAAGCTGCTTTCTTCTTTTTAGATGATGATATTGATGAAGTTTGGTGTTATTTAAAGCAAGAGCCAGAAACAATAATTTTATTTTATAATTTGGTATCTCGTTGGATTGATTATAAAGAAAATTGGCCTACATTAACGGCAAAGAAAATTTATAAAATACTAGATTATTTTATAGATATTTGTGTGCCAACCGAAGAAACTCAAGCTTGGTCTAGAGATAATACCAGAGAAGAAAAAGAATATAGTACATTAGTAGCTTTAATAAAATATATAGATAAGGATTACAAAGATTGTTTTGATATTTTTAATAAACTATTAATTGATCCCCGCTTTGAAAAACTACATAAATATATTCTTCATCATTGCTATGAAGCTAAGAAAAACCTAATTTTGAATAATTATTTACCTCCTAAAATACAAGAAATAACCGGTTTTCTCGATAATAATAAAATTGTTAGTGTAGAAAGTTTGCGAGCCTATTTAGTTGAAAAATTGAAATGTTATCAGAAAGAATTAATAGGCCTTGAAACTAATCCTGTCAATGTTTTCTATCATTTAGATCAAAGAGTTGATGAAAATACTGCGCGTGATAGGATTGTTGACTGGCTTAGACCTTATTTGGCTCCTTTAGATATTATACTCAATATTGAGGCTTATATGAGTCAGAATAATCGGTGTGATTTTACCGCGACATTATCTTTAAATGGACAGGAACATTTATTAGTTATTGAAGTAAAAGGTCAATGGCATCCTAATCTCTATACTGCAGCGTCAGAACAATTATATGAACGTTATTCCATACATCCCAATGCAGAGGAACAAGGTATATATCTTGTTCTTTGGTTTGGTCAACAAGAGAAAGTAGCGAACAAAAAAAATCATTCGATAAATAATGCTCAAGAATTAAAAGTAAGCATACAAGAAAAAATGCCAAAAGAACTTGATGGAAAGATAGATATTTTTGTTTTGGATGTATCTAAATAATAATTTTCAGAACTTCAATATTAATTCACCAAATGACTTAGGCCAACTAATATTGAATTATTGGCATGAAATTTTGCGTTTTAATTCCAATGAAATAAATGCACGTACATTTCTGAGGACTGACATAGTCGGTGTGTAGTCGGTTTTTATGTGTATAAAAACAGTGTTTTTTATAAATATTTTATTTTAAGTTGTTTTTTAGGGGCGGAGGTTGAAAAAGGTCTTTTGAATCCTTTTCTGTAAATAATTTCATTTTTTTATATTTGTTGTCTTTCCGCCATTTATACCTCAAAAATAAAAAGTGATCCCTAAAATTAAGTATTTTTAATACTCACTTATTTTAGCTTTTTTATTTTTACCTGTATTGATATCGTCATCATAATTTAATGTTTTTTAGCGTTATAAGCTTGTACTTCAATTTTTATGACGATAATTGGTCTAACATTGCCTTCGGTAAATGAGAAATTTTTATTTGGTGCAACTTTATTCATCATTATTTGTAACGCCTCTATTTTTGCCGATGGTTCTTCAATAAAGGTTGCATACTCATTGCCGATAACACTGGCATAATTGAAAGAATATTTGTAGGCTTTTTCATTAGTAATTAATTGGTACCCTGTATCTAGCTCAAAGCTAAATAATCGATTTTGTTTGAGCAGTTCAACTTTAGTACCGACTTTAGCATCATGAATATAAAAAATAAGCTGATTGTTAGATGTTAATTCAAAACCAAAATTGACTGGAATAATATACGGAAAATCACCATTATTCATGGCTAAACAAATAACATCAGTATGATCTAAAATATCGATCATTTCGTCGAGATTCGTTATTTACTTATCTTTGCGTCTCATAAATTTCCATTTTTCATGTCCTAGATAACTTAGATTAAAATAATAATAGAACTTAGTCATTAATACTTTTACCATTAAGATGACGACTTATATTAAATATAAACTTAAATTTCTACAAAATATGAAACAGTATTAAAACTTATGTTAGGTGTTAAATATTATTTTTATTGGTTTAATCTAATTCACTAACTTGCTTCTTCGGCTAAAGATAGCCTAAACCAATTTATATCTAAATTTATTTTTAAAATAAAAGATTTATAACTTACTTTGATAAATAAAAAATATTTTTATCTCTTGATTTATCGTGTTTTAAAGGATTTAAAAGAGTATTAGTGAATAGTAAATTAATGGGGAAGACGAAAGTTAAATTATTTTAATTTTTTGTAGTCCAATTTACGAGCTAATAAGAAAACTGAATTCATTTTGTGAAGTTGACAAACTATGCTTTACACAAAATATTATTTTTTAGTTTACTTTTGACAATTAAAAAAGTTGTTTATTTTCATATTTTAATACCGAAATTCTATATCTTTTTCTCCATTAAATTGAATTGCAAAAATATCTTAATATGTGATACAGATCACAGATATAAATAAATATCTCTAGCTTTTGGATAAGCAGATGAATTTTTGTGACCAGTACCGCAAAATTAATGTATATTAATTATATTGTTTCGTATAAAAATGTCTTAATAATATGAATATCAAACAATTACAAAATATTATTACAGATATCACCATCTGGAAGAAAAGTTACCAACGTAAACTACATAAGCCTCTGAACCTGCGTTATGTTTTAACTCAGTATAAACAAGTTTATAAACGGCTGTTTGATTATCGAACCGAAATCAAAAAAAAATTATTAGAACAGTTAAGTAAATTTGCTCTGCAGAATAAAACACAATATCCCAATATGCCTTTCTGGCGTCTTAAAGGTGAACAGTTAAAGCAATTAATAAATGATAAAATTGATACTAAACCACAATTTGTAGAATAGGCTTTTGGAGTAGGAAGAGGATAATACAGAGTCACATTATAGGAACAATATAGCATTCTTATTGAACTTAAGACATTGTAAAGGAATAAATAATTGATTAAATGTGCATTAATTTATGATTTTGATGGAACGCTAGCAGAGGGTGATTGTGCCCAGCATGGTCTTATGCCAGCGTTAGGTATTACAGACATAAATGGTTTTTGGCGTGAAGTGAAACAACGAGCCAAACATGATGATGGTGATGAAATACTATCTTATCTTGGGCTCTTAGCAGAAAAAGCCAATCAACTTGGTTCTGATGAATTAAGTGAAGATAATTTAAAAAAGCATGGAAAATCGATCCCTCTCTTTCCCGGTGTTAATACTTGGTTCGAGCGTATTAATGAATATGCAACGGCTAATGAGATAGAACTACAACATTACATCATTTCAAGTGGTTTAGATGCTATGATCCGTGGTACAGAAATTGGTAATCAATTTAGTCAAATTTTCGCCTGTAAATATCATTATTCCCCGAATGGAAAACGAGTTATTTGGCCAGCTCAAGCGATAAACTATACAACCAAAACCCAATTTTTATTTCGAATAAACAAAGGAATTAAAAATTCTTGGAACAATGATGAAGTTAATAAATTTATTGAGTTAGAAGAAAGATATATCCCTTTTGAACGAATGATCTATTTTGGTGATGGTGATACCGATATCCCATCAATGAAAATGATTAGATACCAAGGTGGATTTTCCTTAGCGGTGTTTGATGAGCACAAATGGAAAGAACAACGTACACAAGAGAAAGTTGAAAAACTCATTGCTGAGGAACGAGCTAATTATGTTGTTCCCGCTAATTATCAGCAAGGTAGCCAGCTTGAAGTTACAGTAAGAGGTTTACTGAAATTGTTCAAACGTAAACAATAAGGTTAAACGATTTTCTTCTTAATGGAATATATTCTCTATTAAAAGGACTGAAAGCAATGATTTCTATCTATATGAATGGCGAAAATAAAACCAAGCAAATTAGCGACTGGTCTTTCTACTACGATAATCAAGATCAAGAACTCAAACTCACTAGCCATTTTCCTTCTGGCAAAAAATATACTCAGCCGCTAACACAGTGCCAAGTGAATCCATTTGAGCAAATAAAGGGAAATCTTCTTATTGTTAAGAATAAACCGAAAATAGATTGGATTGAAAAAGCCGAAAGTTATGGGCGAAAGTATACTGTTGTCTACTATCCAAACAATTCCCGACCCTACGTTATGCTTAGTGAAAATATTCAGATCGTATCTGAGACCAATTTCAAAAATGACGATTTAGGGAAGTTTGGGTAACGAGGAAAACTTATGGCTTAACACGTTGCTGTTGGTTTATCGTACGCAAAGCTTGTTCAGCGTGAGCACAATATTAATGAATATTCACTTTTTGCTAGCTTACGCAAACCAAAGCAAATTGATGCTATTTTTATTTAATAAGAGTAACTGTGATAATACTTTGATTTAATTATAATATTATCCTGAAGTAAAACTGGTAACATAGATATAGTGAAACTCTGTCTCCATAAAATATCCCAAGTCTTTCATATAATTGTCAGGATTATCGACAAGCTCAAATAAAGATATCAAAGGAAATTTATCCATTATATCATTAATGAAATTTAAATCTTCTTCAAGATTCATGTGATAATACAAATACTTAGCAAGCTGTTTTGCTGTTATATTAGTCGATAAGGCATTAAATTGGATAACATTATCTTCAATATAAAAATATTCATGAATTAATTCATTAAGATATTGCTTATCTATGTATACCGGAGGTTCATGATTTTGATATAAATCATCCCACCCATGCCCAGTAATTATTAAACGAGTACCTAAAATATAAAATGCTTCGAGTGATGATTTTACCTCTGATTTATTGATAAAACAGTAATGCACTGAGCTCTCGCCATCTTGTAATACCGTTGTATCTAATAAATTGATTAATTTGGTGATATCCGTTTGAAGTATATATTCTTTAAAATGATTTGCATTGATAGATTTAATATTATTCATTTTAGTGTCACGATAGCTTATTTGAGTGAATATTGACGATTTAGGTTTCAATAAAAAGTACTTTTTTAACAATAATTGGTTAATTAGGTTCAACAACAAATATTCTTTTTTGATCCCGTTTTCAACCAGTTTGTTTACCTAAACCTTGCCAATCGATGGAAAAATATAGCATAAATTCCATTTTAGTTAAAGCGCTAACAGACAATGCGCAACAATTTTTGTTGATGAATATTCAATATGTTAGTGCATTGGGCTGGGATTATTCTTGCGAAACTGATCGCAATTTTTAATTAATAAAATTGTGTTTGCAAGATTGCTCTCAAAATAGTGAAGCTTTGCTTACATCATACCGAAGCAAATCGTAAATTTGAACATCAATCAGGGGTTAGGTGGGGTGGTGAACTTGATTATACTTTTTCTGACTACAAATTATTATCGCCATACAAACCCACTGAAGCATAAACAAAAAACAATTTCCTATTCACTCAATGCCAACATTGGAAAATTATCGTAATTCATGCATTGCATTCAACAATCAAATACAACATTCAAGTGCTAATATACAGCAGGAAAGTTGTGTCTAAAACAAGGAAGTGGCGATAAATAGTAACTTTTTTATAATTAGTTAGGTCTAAATATAAGCCTAAATGCCTCAAAAAAGCACGGTTAGGAATTTAGTTTGAGTGAAGCTTTACAGTACAAAGGTCTCAATAAACATTAAAGTAATTTATACATATGGTAATTTATCAGTACCTGATTTTTTCTGTATATTTTGTTAGTCCGCTTTATTTTAAAGCCCCATTTTTTGAAAATTGGCATGGCCACTTTTGAAGCATCTACACTCAATTGTGAAAGCTTTTTCTGGTGCGCCAAGTCAAGCACATGGTCATAGAGTTTTCTAGCTATACCACGTTTTTGAAAGTCAGGATGCACGTAAAAACAGTCTATGTAACCATCATCTTTAAGTTCAATAAACCCCGCAAGGCGTGAGCTAAAGATAGCCATCCAAGGCTGAGTGTTATCTAAACGTTTTAACCACATCTGATAATCTGGTGGTGTTGGGCACCATGCTTCTTGCTCTGCTTTGCTATAAATATCGGTATCAATAGCATGAATAGTCGAATGAAACAAATCGCATATTTCAGAGGTATAGAGTGAAGAATATGGTTTTACTTCGATTTTAGATGCAGCATCTCGTTTAAATTCTGTTGTGTAACTTCGACGGTTCATTATCATGGTTCTCCTCATTTTGATGATGTTATTTTACCACCTTATTTGGTGTCTGGAATTATTAAACCACTACAAAGAAAACCTTTATATCTAGGAGGGGTGGGGCAAAATTTCATAACGAAGCATCCTAAAAATCACCCGTACACATTCATTTCAGCGCTAACCCGATTTTTTTAGTTTTTTGGCATTTGTTCTTTTGTTGGGCTTTCAAATGCATCTTTAATCTTGACGGCTGGGTTAGCCTCAATTAAGCCTGTATTCGAAGCATAAAACATAATTTCATTAATGCGTTGGCAAAGCCTTTTAATCGTTTATAATTTGCCATTTGCTCTTAATGGCTCCATAATTTTGATGAAGTCCTTTGCCTTTAATTTGAAGATGGAACTATTCCCAATGTAAGGAAAAATATGTAACTCTAATGAGTTCCAAATACCTTTTAATGTAACTTCATTTAGTCCTTTACTGCTCTTAACTTTAAACCAGTCAGTAGCTACTTTTTTAAATGTACTGGTTATTTCGTCTTGCTTGCGCCGTTCTAGTTCTACTTTATGTTCTTGAGGATCTATACCTTGTTTAATTAATTCGCGCGCTTCGTCTCGTTGTTTTCTTGCTTGTTGTAGCGAAACTTCTGGATAACTTCCAAAGCTTACAGTAGTTCTATTATTAGTTATAGGTCGGTAATATCTAAATTGCCATATTTTTGTACCCGTTGACTTAATAAGTAAAAGCAAACCATTTCCATCATAAATAGGATAATCTTTACTTTGTGGCTTGGCATTCTTTATTTGTGTATCAGTTATTGGGACTACTTTTTTAGGCATACTTTACTCTTATGGGATTACGAAATTATTTTATTATTTTTATGTAGTCCTTAATAGAGTCCTAAAAATTTTGGCTGTAAATGTATCTTACAGGTGCTTAATGAATAATAAAATAAGCTTTAAGCCTTGTATTTGTTGATTTTGATGTACTGGCGGGAGTTAAATTATTTCATAAATAATTGATTAATTAATATAAAAATATTTTAATTTTTTTTCGTAGTCCAATTTTGGTGTCAATGAGGTTGGTATACATAATATCTTTATTTTTATGCCTAATGCAAAAAAACACGAAATCGTTTATTCTATAAAAAATGATGTAATTGATTAGGAAATAATGATGCAAATCTTCTCGAATAAAAGTCAAAAGTTGACTATCTTAAAAGAAAAACCCTTCAAACTAGAAAAAGAGATCCAGTCATTATTTGAGCATAATTTAGATATTATTGGTAATTTAATCTTTGTAAAATCTGAATTCAAAATTAAAGATTACCGAATTGATACCTTGGCTTATGATACCGAAGCAAATGCCTTTGTTATTATTGAGTATAAACGTGAACGTAATTTTAGTGTTATCGATCAAGGTGTGACCTATTTAAATCTTATGCTTGATTATCAGGCTGATTTTATTGTCGAATATAATGAATCTTGCCAAGCAAATTTAAAACGTAATCAAATTGACTGGTCGCAAAGTAAAATTATTTTTGTTTCCCCTGCGTTTACTGACTATCAAAAACAATCGACTAATTTTAAAGATTTAGCGATAGAACTATGGGAAATTAAACGGTTTGATAACGACTTAATTTCGATTAACCCGATCAAACGTTCTAAATCAGCCCCAAGTATTAAACAAGTGCAACATACCAAAGATTCGGCATTAGATAAGGTGACCAAAGAATTAGTCGTTTATGATGAAGATTACCATTTAAATGATAAATCAGACGATATACTCGAACTGTATGAAAGCTTTAAGAATGCTATCTTAACACTATCACCCGAACTCGAAATTACCCCGAAAAAACTTTATGTTGCTTTTAAACAGGGCAAAAATAATATCGTCTCCATACACTTACAAAATAAATCATTAAAAATCTGGATTAATGCAAAAAAAGGTAATCTAGACGATCCTAAAAAATTAACAAAAGACGTTTCAAATGTTGGTCATTGGGCTACTGGTGATTATGAGTTAACTGTGTCTGATACTAAAAATTTAGAATATATTATGAGCTTGGTGAAGCAGGTGTTGCAATCATAGTATTGAAGGAGAAAATAAATAGTGTGGAAGAAAATAACTGATTATTTGAACAAAAATAGTTTTCTCAATACTTTTTTATCCTTTGCTTTTACTTTCTCAGTTTTCCTTCTTATGATCAATAAATATCATAAAATTGCTATAGGTATATTCTATATACCAACACTGATTTATCTTATGATGAATTATGATAAGTTGGCAAGTCTTATAAAAAAGTGGTGGAAAATTTTTATTGGATTTAGTGGTTTGTTTTTTCTATCGCGTATTTATGCTGAAAAAGCATTGAGTTACCAATACGATATAGACGTAGAGTATTTAAATTATTCCCCTAGTCTTTATGCTGTTTTTTTAGCATTATGTTTTGGAATATTTTTGGTTTTTCTATTTTACTTTATTCCTTATAAAATAAAATCTTCGTGGTGGGGATTTCTTAATTTTTTCACTACAAGGTATAGAAAAAAGACACAATCAATTGAGTTTTGCTTTGCACCATTTGTGATGATAGGGATGTTTAGTATAATTCTTCCATTATCCTATATTGCTGATGAATTAAGGGATTATTATATTATTGCGGATGCTTATCCTATTTCTGACTGTGGGGAGAAACATAAGGATATTGTCTATATCAGAAAAAACAGTGCCGAATGTTATTCGATTAAATTCGCGATTCCACCAGTATTTAATACTCTAGAAGCAGAGAAATAAACTTAGATATGTATGAGTAATAAATAAGCCGTCATAAAAAACGGCAGAATAGGATTAATTACTCTTTTATAGCAATTTGATTAACTACAGGATTCACAAACTCTCTGAGTTTCTGTTGTAGGAAAGGATTCGGGATAACTACGTTCAATTCTTCAAGAAAAAGCTTATTCAGTTCAACTTGCCCTGTTGAACCATTTGAAGCTAATTCAATAATTGGTTGGTAATGAAGCATTGTTTAACTTAAATATTCAGATAAAATTTTGTTTGTGTTAGCTCTGACAATTGTTAACATGTGAATCAACTGTTGTTTTCTGTTCTATAAACCGTTTTATAAAAGCAACGCGCCCTATCGCAACATCCCTGTTGCTCATGCCACTTGCCAGCTTTCGTCGGACGTCTTTAACTGTCGAAATAAGAGCAAGGGATTTTGGTTTTGTGAGGTTGATCGCAATTTTATGATGAATTAATTTTCTATTTACGAGTTAGCTCGCAACTTTATGCAGATAGCAAATCATTATCAAGCTACAAACCTGCTATGGTGCGAACATTAAATCGCCCATAATCGTTTATGGTGAAAGTTGAAAATGGAGAACATCGATTAAATGTGGTAGAGTTTGTATATATTGCTAGATTGCGAGCACTTAATCCTGAACAAATAATTAATAAAGTGGCAGTTCATTAATCTCATAATGATATTTAAAATGTGTTGATATTAGGAAATTAATAGTAGAAATGAAATCATTTTTTATGGATAGTAACAATCATCCTGAAATCATTCTTATAAAAAAAAGTCAAAAAGCAGTCATTTTCTATGTTAAAAATGGCAAAGGTTTGTTATGTGAAAAATACGGATACACTAGTGATCTAGGATTTCGTAGCCTTTTTTTTAACGATATTCCGTTAATTAAATTTTATGGCGATGAATATATGTGCCCAACTTGTAATAGATTAATTTCAGCAGGATATGGACTTGATCAAAGTGACAAAAATAAGAAAGTACTTTCCCAATTGAATAATGTTCTAAATGCACCTTTTATTAATCTAGAACAATCCCTTAACGATTTGAAACCGTTATTGGGACTTTTACCATCAGGGTATTATCAGTTATCTGATGAGGAGCTTTTCCCTACAAATGGAGATGGTAAATTTTTTTGGTGTATTGATAATACACAAGTAATAAATTATGCATCTAGTGGGTTTTGGAATTATGAGGATTTTAATTTCAGTATTCTACAGCCCAAGTATTTATTGCCTAGCCAATCCCCATATAGACTAAACATGGATAGAGTAAAGTATTATCAAGGAGAAACTAATACACGCGCAATTAGTTACTTTCATACCGAAGGTTATCTTTGTACTTTGATTGATGGTCATCATAAAGCGACTGCTGCTGCATTAAATAAAAGGCCAGTTAATACTCTTGTAATATCTCAAAGTACAATCATTGTTATGCCCAATAAAGAGTTGGGTGAAAAAGGGAAGATTCAATTTACTCATTTAGAATTATTAGAAAATGAACTATTAACAAGCTTTGATAAAACAATGTCTGAGATCAGCTTTCAAAAATTAGATAAAACTGAACTTGAGAACACTTTAAATTTAAAAAATGCTGAATTTGATGATTATCAGTGGAGTGATGAGTTAATTAAAACAGCTGAAAACTATTATGATGCTAGCATTTTTATTTCTTTCAATTTTGCAGGAGAAATAACAAATGAGCGCCTCAATAATATCTTATCAGGCAGAGACATAGTCAGTAACTCGATGCTTGAACACATCATTAATGTACTTTTTATAACAAAGCACGAGATGGCTGTTATATTTTCCATTTCAATATTTAAAAATGGATTATACAACGAAATTTGGTCATCTATATTTACTCAATTAAGTAAATATAGATGCACCCAAGTATCAGATTTTTTCTTAGAGTTTCTTATTAATGACAATAATGAACGACCTTGGTTAACCAAAATTGTTGATCATTATTTTGAATAACAATAAAGCTAATAAATAGCTTTATATAATCAGTAATTTCGTTAATTATTCGGTCTTTTGTTGTTATCTCAAATCTACATTATTTAGATATTTAAACTGTATCATTATTTATCACGCTTTTTCATAAACCCGTTTCCCCCACCAAGCCATTAGTTCCTTACGCTGTTCAAGGTAAGTAGAGCGGTTATAAGCTCGCCTGACTTCGTTTTTATCGTTATGCGCAAGAGCCGCTTCAATCACATCGGGATTAAATTCAGCTTTATTCATGGTGGTACTGGCGATGGAACGTAAGCCATGCGCTACCAGTTGCCCGCCATAGCCGATACTCTTTAACGCGGTATTTGCAGTTTGCGGATTGAGTGGTTCGTTACGATTAATTCGGCTAGGGAACACATATTCACTACCGCTACTCAGCGGTTTTAATAGTGCTAATAAGCCTAACGCTTCATTGGATAGCGGTACGGTGTGGGCTTTTTTGGCTTTCATCCGCTTGGCAGGGATATGCCATAGTTTGTTTTCAAGATCGATTTCAACCAACTTTGTTCCTGCTGCTTCCGACGGTCGTACTAAGGTGAGCAGTTGCCAAAGCAGTAAAGCGCGTGTGGTGACTTGTAAGTTAGACGCTGATATCGCTCATTAATTGCGGCAATATTTCAGGCCTTACCGTGGGTAAGTTTTGCTTTTTCGGCTTTTCAAACGCCTGACTAATGGTAGAAGCTAGATTCGCTTCTAACAAACCAGTATTGATGGCATAGATCATAATCTCATTAATGTTGGCTTAACCGCCGCACGGTTTCCAGCGCACGGCAGGTTTTGATTGGTTCTAGCACTTGTATTAAGGTGCGAGCTTTAATCACGGTGAGCGCCGTATTTTCAAGGCAGGGCAAGACATCTTTTTCGAGCGAGCGCCAGATATCTTTTGCATAATCGACGGTAATGCTCTTTTGCTTAAACTCAAACCATTTTTTGGCGACATTAATAAAACGGCTCTCTTTGGCAATTTCAGCTTGCTCTTCTTGCTGCGCAGCCTTGGCTTGGGGATCGATTCCTTTGACTAATAAAGAAAGGTATTCATCACGTAATTTTTTGGCATCCGATAAACTCAGATAAGGATAAGCGCCAAGACTAATATTGGTGCGTAATTTGGTATTTGGACGTTGATAGCGAAAATGCCATAATTTTTTATCCTACGGTTTGATCAAGAGAAATAATCCGTCACCATCATGCAGGGTAATTTCTTTATCAATGGCGCGTTTCTTTTGGATCTCTATATTGCTTAGGGGCTTGGTTACTCTTCCCATTAGTACACCTCCTATAGGTCATTAGAAAATTGGTACACGAAATAGTGTAACATAGAATTGTGTACCTAAAAATGTACCAATTTGAGTTGGACTCCCTCGTATTAGTTTGGATAGGGTTGGAAACAAAAAGCCCGTAATTCTTTATTTTTAAATGAATTACATGCTTTAATGGACTACTATGGGCTGGCGGAATCTTAACTAAGCCATGAAAATATTTGTCAATACAGGGTGTTTTGTTTCAATAAACTGAATCGTATACCTAAACGTATACCTAAAATAAAAAGTGACCGCTAAAATTGGGTATTTTTAATACTCACTTTTTTGGGATTTAAAGTTGATTTTTCGCGGGTGTAAAAATCTGGTCAAAGAGGCAGTACTCAAATTTGATTGTTAAAGAAATTAACCCACCCCCCATTAAAATAAAATTTTATAAAAAACTGCACATACTATACATGATTTCTTGTAAGCCTTATTCTGTAAGGGTTTGCGCTATGTATAACTACATTTTAACCCTGCATAACTCTACATTTTTACTATACATAAAACAAAAACCGCCAATCAAGGCGGTTTAAACATTAATAAACAATTAGCTTTAGGTAGGATCTTCTGCTTTAGGCAACCAGTCTTTATCGGCGTTTGAATTAAGCTCTAAGTTGGTTCTAATTCCTGCTGTATAGCGTTTCTTCATGTATTGCTTGCCGTTCTCGTTTAATGCGTAACTTAAAGATGTGCCGAACTGAGTTAAGGATAGGGGATTATTTAGCCCAGTGTTACGAATGTATTCGATATAAGCATGGTAAACATACTTTCTTGGATTGAATGGAACAATTCCTAGATTACCTACTGACATGCCATTAGGGCAGTCTAACGCGTCAAAATAACTACAGAAATCGACTAAATGGTCAGATTCTCTTTTAATAGTCTTTGCTTCTTCTGATTGTTGCTGTTTATGTAATCGCTCTTTAGCGTCATTAGGGTTAGTGAACTCATTAAGTAGCAACCTCACAATTGAGGGGAGTTCTTGCTCTATTTTGCTAACCAAGTTTAAATCTCGCTCTTTTTCTGGTATAACCTCGCCAAAGTGAAATATTACTCTTCTCCTTGATATGCCCCCGTTGCGCTCATTAAATCGCATGGCTTCGTTGTTGATTACTAACACTACCGCTGGAATCTTACAGGAATAGGGCTGCTTGTGTTTAGGGTCAATTGCGACTTCATCACCGCCAGTAATCGCTTTTAAACCTGCACCACTGCCCATATATCGCGGTTGGTCTGGTAAAATGATAAGAGAGTAACCAACTACTAAGGCTCTATCTCTTGCTTTTTCCAGTGATTCCATTGTGCCTATAACAGTATTATTCTTGCCTGATAACATAGTTGCGATTTCAGCAAATACACTTTTACCGCTACCGCCTGCTCCTGTAACCTCTAGGAACAATTGCCAGTCATAGCGATTAGCTAATATCATATAAAGCCCAGCTAGTATGTTTTTAGCCTTATCTTGGTTACCTGATGCTCTTTTTAGCCATTTAGTGAAATTTGGTGCATGAGTTTCAAAAGATTCTTTTTCTTTGGCAGGGTAGTAATCAATATCATTACTGACTAATAACCAATCTTGCTTATTGTGAGGTCTGAAAGTTTGTGTCTTCAGCTCATAAACACCATTTTTAAAACAAATTAAATCCTTTTGAGAGCTTCCAATTGCAGGTAAAGATAGTCTGAGGGTTTCAACCGCTGAACTTATGCGCATAGGGTTAAATGGTTCGCCTGATTGGGTGAATAAATCGGCTAGTGTTCGCATTAAGACTTTATCGCTAATGGGTTGCCATGCATTATCCTGATAGTAATAAATTTCATCAGTAGTTTGGATAGGCTACACTAATTAGTACCAATTTTATAAGGTCATTGTTATGATAAACCAACAATAAAAAAAGGTAACAATAATGACAA
>NZ_JACFPX010000028.1:0-18111 GCF_016101765.1 Gilliamella sp. B14448G11
ATGATAATTTTTAAATCTCGACTATATTTTGACATAAAAAGACCCCCAGTTAGTGGTTGTCCAACTATTGGGGGTCACTTCAAATGGCGCTTTTTAATATTAGGTCGTTTTTATTTTTTTATTTGTGCAAGTTTTTTGCGAATATTTGCTGCTCTTGATTTAGAAGATGGATGACTACTCAATATTGAAGAGTCTCCACCACCTAATTTATCAAATGCAGTAGCAAGTCCTTCTGGATTAATTTTTTTCTTAACTAAGAAATCAAATGAATAATTATCAGCTTCTTGTTCTTGTTTTTGTGAGAATTGAGAATTAATTACTGCTGATGCTAAAGCACCTAATTTAGATTTAGATATTGAAGCAATTGCAGCATTACCAGACGCAGCGGCTGCATCTTGAGCAATTTCAGTTGCATAAGCAATTTGCATCGCTTTTTTACTATGACCTAAAGCAACATGACCTAATTCATGACCTAAAACACCTTGAATTTCATTATCTGTCATCAAATCCATTAAACCACTATAGACACGCACGCAACCGTTCGCCATTGCCCAAGCATTAACATCTTTAGTGATATATACTCTATAATTAATTGGTGTACCATCAACGTTGTTACCTAAAGCTTTGACGATTTTGTTTAACCTTTTAGAGTAAGCGTTTTTTGCTGAAGCAACTTTTGACTGAGCATCCATTTGTGCACAAGCATCTTTACTTAATTGTTTAACATCATTGTCACTTAATGTTGCAGCTTGAAGACCTTTCATTCCTAGGTTAGCTAAATCATCTGGATTCATATTACAGCCAGTTAGGGACATAGCTGCGACTAAAGGTAATGCAACTAATAATGTTTTTTGATGTTTTTTCATAATATTTTCCTTATTTAAATAATTATTTATATCCATCTAAACTAAGTTAAGTTAGACGCAGAAATTTTAAACTAACTTTAATAATAATCAATAAATAATTACTTGTTTTATAACTTGAAAAATAATTACTTGATTACTCAGTATATGAGATTTAGACTAATCACCCATTTTTTAAGGTACAAACTTATGCAACTATCTGATTTCGATTTTACACTTCCTAAAGAACTCATTGCCAAATATCCATCAGAAACTAGAAGTGCATGCCGGCTTTTATCACTTGATGGAAAAACAGGTAACATTAACCATGGCATTTTTACTGACATTGTCGACAGTATTAATCCAGGCGATTTGCTTATTTTTAATAACACTAGAGTTATACCTGCTCGCGTTTATGGTAAAAAATTATCTGGCGGTAAAATTGAAATACTTATCGAACGATTATTAGATGGGAATCGTGCACTTGCACATGTAAAAGCATCAAAATCGCCTAAAGAAGGGACTGACTTAATATTAGGAGAAGACTCATCGGTTACTGTAACTATGGTAGCTCGTCATGATAGCCTCTTTGAATTACAATTTCCGGACGATGTACTTACTATTTTAAATAAAATCGGTCATATACCTTTACCACCTTATATTGACAGACCTGATGATGACCAAGATCGTGAAGTTTATCAAACCGTATACAATAAAGTACCTGGAGCGGTTGCAGCCCCTACAGCTGGACTTCATTTTGATGAAAGCTTATTAGAAAAATTGAAACAAAAAGGCGTTGAAATGGCTTTTGTCACTTTACATGTTGGCGCAGGGACATTTCAACCAGTAAGAGTTGAGAATATCGAAACTCATGTTATGCACGCAGAGTATGCGGAGGTTCCAGAGGAAGTTGTTAAAGCGGTATTAGCCTGCAAAGCCAGAGGTAATAAAGTCATCGCTGTGGGAACTACCTCGGTTAGGGCTCTTGAAAGCGCTGCACAAAAAACTGGGGAAATTGCTCCTTTTTTTGCTGATACACAGATATTTATTTACCCAGGCTACCACTTTAATGTTATTGATTCACTGATCACAAATTTTCATCTACCCGAATCAACATTAATTATGCTTGTATCAGCATTTGCAGGATATGAAAATACGATGAATGCTTATCAAGAAGCGGTTAAGCAACAATATCGATTTTTTAGTTATGGTGATGCAATGTTTATCACTAAACAATCGAATGAATCACTCTAAAATTTTATCAACATTTAATGGAAAGTTGCCTAATCAAGCTGATATGGCAAATTTGGTTGGTAACTTTTCCATTTAACCATTTTAATTACCTATTTATTCTTTAATTTATCTAAAATATTATTCTTGCGATGCAAATTTGACGGATGAGATGTCGGATATTCTGATGCATGAATGGGCATTTTAGATAACATATTTACCAAACCTATGGGATCAATTTTTTCTTTTAATAAAAGATTCAAAGCATATTCATCTGCTTCAACTTCATACTGTTGCGCAATTTCTTGTTTTACCATGATAATAATTTCATTGGCTTTATCGGTAATTTCAATATAAGGAGCCTGTCGAAATGATTTTATAGCATGTTTAAGTGCAATATGTCCTTGTTCATGCGCCAATACGGCTTGCAATTCATTATCTGTTAATAATTTAATCAATCCACTGTTCACTCGAATACATCCATTTGCAGTTGACCAAGCATTGGGTTCAGTATTCAAATAAACCTTATAATTTATTTCGCTATTATTAATATTGTTAGGCAATGTTTTAGCGATTTTATTTAAGCGTTTACTTAAAGCATGATTATTGGCTGGAATTGTCGCCCTATAATCCATTTCATTACACGCTTGCTGACTAATAGCTAGTATGTCTTGTTCGGATAAAAATTTTACTGCTTCAGACGGTATCCGTTTAGCTGTACGAATGTTTGTATGATTTTGACATGCGGTCGACAAAAATATCAATAATAATGAAAATATCAATATAACATAGTTCACAATTCTTAAAATCCTTTCAAAAGTTGTTAATTCAAGTCAAGCACGATAAACTATCCGCCGCAATGTAATAGTACACAACGCATTATATCAATAATTCGCGCCAAACTGTTTATTTGGTCGCAAGAGGTAAATAAATGAAATTTGAATTAGATAATACCGACGGTTTAGCTCGTCGTGGACGTATGAAATTCGATCGTCGTGGAGTCGAATATACGGTAGAAACCCCTGCATTTATGCCTGTCGGAACTTATGGAACGGTAAAAGGTATGACGCCGGAAGAAGTAGCCGCAACGGGAGCTCAAATCTTATTAGGCAATACTTTCCATTTATGGCTAAGACCTGGTCAAGAAATCATGCGTAAACATGGTGATCTGCATGATTTCATGCAATGGCATGGCCCAATCTTAACGGATTCAGGTGGTTTTCAGGTATTTAGTTTAGGTGATATTCGAAAAATTAAAGAAGAAGGCGTCTATTTTAGAAATCCAATCAATGGAGATAAAATCTTTTTATCACCTGAAATTTCTATGGAAATCCAATATGATCTTGGTTCTGACATCGTCATGATATTTGACGAATGTGCGCCATTTCCTGCCGACTGGGATTATGTCAAAAAATCAATGGAGATGTCACTACGTTGGGCCAAACGCAGCAGAAAACGCTTTGATGAGTTAGGCAATAAAAATGCCCTATTTGGTATTGTTCAAGGTGGTATACATCAAGAATTACGTGACATATCAATTAAAGGATTAACAGAAATTGGGTTTGATGGTTATGCTGTTGGAGGCCTTGCCGTTGGCGAACCAAAAGAGGATATGCATCGTATATTGGAAGGCACATGCCCACAATTACCTGCTGATAAACCACGTTATTTGATGGGGGTTGGTAAACCAGAAGATTTAGTGGAAGGCGTACGTCGTGGCATCGATATGTTTGACTGTGTAATGCCAACTCGTAACGCACGCAATGGTCACCTATTTGTAACTGATGGTGTAATCAAAATTCGTAATGCCAAATATAAAAATGATACAACACCGCTGGATCCTCATTGTGATTGTTACACATGTAAAAATTACACAAAATCTTATCTGCATCATTTAGATAAATGTGGGGAGATTTTAGGCGCACGATTAAACACCATTCATAATTTGCGTTATTACCAACGCCTAATGGCAGAGATTCGTGAAGCTGTGGCAAATAAACGTTATGAAGAATTTGTTATCGAATTTTATCAACGTATTGGTAAAAAACCTGCCCCATTCACAAAATCTGAAAATAACTAGTATATTTTTTTAGGTAAGTATTGACACTTTTTAGTTAGCGCAGTATTATGCGCTTCCTAACGGCGAGTAGCGCAGCTTGGTAGCGCAACTGGTTTGGGACCAGTGGGTCGGAGGTTCGAATCCTCTCTCGCCGACCAATTTTAGATAAAAAAGCTTACTCATTGAGTAAGCTTTTTTATTATCTGCTTTTTGAGAGGATGATAACCGACCAGAAGTTCGAGCCGATCTTAATAATTCTAATTATCTTTCTTAATAAAGCTAATTAAACACTCGCCCGCATTCGAATGACTGGTACAAACGCTGACAAATCCATTTCATTTGTTACTTTTTTATTCTTTAAATTATCTAATAGCAGAGTGGCTGTATATTCACCGATTTCTTTATACGGTAAAGCGACCGTTGTTAATGCGGGAAAGCTCACTTGGCTAAACTCATTATCACCAAAACCACTTACTGCTAATTGATAAGGTACTCGAATATGTCGACGTTGACATTCATACAGTACCCCACAAGCTAATTCATCTGTCGTACAAATTAATGCGTCTAGTTCTGGCCAATTTAATAACATATCGGGTAACAACTCACTTCCTGTACTAAAATTGGCTGGTTTAGCAGCATTAATAACTCGATGTGTAGGGAGATGATAAGCTAACATAGCTTTATACCATCCGTGTAAGCGTTGTTGAAAAATTTGATATTCTTGGTTAGCACAAAGTAACCCAATGTGTTGATAACCTTTTTTAATAACATGTTCAGTGAGCATATACATAGCCAAACTATCATCTATTCCAACATTTATATTAGTTAATCCACCATAATCTTTACCAATATTCAAAATAGGAACAATTTTATTTTGCACAATTTGCTTAATAAAACTTTCATCTTCAACTTGAAATAGTAATATAGCTTCAAGGTTATGACTATATAAAGCATCTAACATTTGCGATTCAAATTTATAGTAATGATAAGATTCAATAAGTAAGGTAGTATACCCCTCTTTTGCCAAGTGTGTTTGAAGTGAATTTAACCATAATTGAGCGGAATGATCATATATTTTAGGTGTGATAACAGCAATGACTCGATTTGCCGATGCAGAGGCTAGCAAACTTGCAGCAACATTAGGTTTATATCCTAAAGCATCGACAGCAATTTGAATTTTTTGGCGAAGTTTATCTGAAACTCGATCTGGAGTTCGTAAAGCTCTAGATACGGTCATCGTTCCGACACCCGCATATTTTGCAACATCGAATAAAGTAATCTGTCCTGTAGTTTTACGCTTCTTTATTTCTTGCATCTTTCATTCCGATTAAATTTAATCTTAACTTTTTTAAATAAATCTTATATTAGTGGTAGCAAAGCAGAAAAAATCGATAATAGACAATTAATAATAGAAAAGTGTGATACAATCACTTCGAAATCACTCTCATTTCTATAATACTATTACGTCTAAATAACTATTTTATAATCGTTATATCAAAAATGTTACTTTCATCACAAAATGAGAAAAATTTTCATCAACTTTGATAGCGCTATCACATTTCTAATATTTTTTTATTTCTATTCTTATTTAGTATGTTATTTTTTAAACTAACAATTGATGATATCAGGTTTAATGGAGGAAAAATGTTAGGTAAATGGTTAACCAGCCAAACAGTCAATATTGTTGATTCTGTTGAAGATTGGAAAGAAGCGATACAAATTTGTGCAAAACCATTATTAGAAAATAATGCCATTTCGCCAAATTATGTCCAAGCAATTTTTCAATTACATGAATCAATTGGACCTTACTACGTATTGGCACCGGGTATCGCTATGCCGCATGCTAGACCAGAGCAAGGTGTCAATCAACTGGGCTTATCTATGTTACTGGTCAAACAAGGAGTGAAATTTAATTCATCAGAAAATGACCCCGTATATTTAATTACTTTATTAGCAGCCAGTGATAATACAAGCCATATTGAAATGTTAACTCAATTAGCTGAGCTGTTTGGTGAATCAAACGATATGCAGACAATTTTTAATGCACAAAATAGTGATCAAATATTAGCTGTGATCAATCGTTATTAAATTTAATAAAACTAAGAAAAGGATAAATAAAATGAAAATTATGGCAGTTTGTGGTTCAGGTCTTGGTAGCAGTTTTATGGTTGAAATGAATATCAAAAAAGTTCTAAAAAAATTAAATATTGATGCAGAAGTAACGCATGCAGATCTTGCCTCAGCAACCCCTGAACAAGCTGATTTATTTGTTATGACTAAAGATTTAGCAGACAGCTCTGGCATTCCTAGCGATAAACTAGTAGTTCTAAATAATATAATTGATATCAATGATTTGGAGTCCAAACTCGTTGAACATTTCGCTAAGCAATAGTTAGATAATGAGGTGTTGCGATGATTCAAGAAGTCGTTAAATTTATCGTTGATATTTTAAAAGTACCGGCCGTATTAGTTGGTATGATTGCTATGGTTGGGTTAATAGCCCAACGCAAATCCTTTGCTGATACAGTAAAAGGAACCGTTAAAACTATTTTAGGATTTTTAGTTTTAGGCGGTGGTGCAAGCGTACTTATTAGTGCGATTACACCATTAGGTATGATGTTTGAAGAGGCTTTTAAACTACAAGGCATCATCCCTAATAATGAAGCTATCGTATCCATGGCATTAAATGAATATGGTGCAGCAACAGCATTAATCATGGCTTTTGGAATGATTGCTAATATTGTGGTTGCGCGTTTTACATGTTTAAAATTTATCTTTTTAACTGGACATCATACCTTTTATATGGCGTGTATGATCAGCATTATTCTAACGGTTGCGGGTTTTGAAGGTTGGCAATTAGTCTTTACTGGAGCCCTAGTACTTGGGCTAATTATGGCGTTTTTCCCTGCAATGGCTCAACCATATATGCGTAAAATCACAGGAAATAATGATGTAGCATTTGGTCACTTTGGCACCTTAGGTTATGTATTGGCAGGAGCGCTTGGTCAAGTCGCTGGTAAAAACTCTCGCTCAACAGAAGAGATGAATTTACCTAAAAATCTAAGTTTCTTGCGTGATAGCTCAATTTCAATTTCATTAACAATGATGATAATCTATTTGACCCTTGCCGTTTTTGCTGGACCTGATTATGTCCAAACAAATTTAAGTAAGGGGGATAATTACCTAGTTTATGCAATTATCGAAGCAATTACCTTTGCTGCTGGGGTATTTATTATTCTACAAGGCGTACGGTTAATTCTTGCTGAAATTGTTCCAGCATTTACAGGTTTTTCAGAAAAACTCGTGCCGAATGCCAAACCAGCCTTAGATTGTCCAGTTGTTTTCCCATATGCACCAAACGCTGTATTAATTGGTTTTTTATTTAGTTTCCTTGGTGGATTAGTTGGTCTATTTGTATTAGGTCAATTAAATGCTGTACTAATTTTACCTGGCGTAGTTCCTCATTTCTTCTGTGGTGCAACTGCTGGTGTTTTCGGTAATGCTATGGGCGGACGTCGAGGTGCAATGCTTGGCGCATTTGCTAATGGTTTATTAGTCACATTTTTACCTGTACTTTTATTACCTGTTTTAGGTTCGCTTGGTTTTGCTAATACGACTTTCTCTGATGTCGATTTCTGTGGTATTGGTATTATTTTAGGTAATATGGCTAAATGGTTTAACAAAGATATAATAATGATTATTATTGTTGCTATTTTTGCTCTTCTGGTTATCCACAACTACATGTTAAAAAATAAGAAAACCGCAAATGATTAAGCTTAAAATTTTTTAATTAATTTTAGGTAACAATTAAATTACCAGATCAAATGATCTGGTAATTTTTTATAATTAATGCTAAAAATAAAACTAAAAATATAATTCTTTAATTAAGTAAAGTTTATGTTATTCTTAAAGTTATATTAACACAGAATTGGTTGTACTCTCTTAAAGGAATAATTAATGACAAATATCAATCAACAAAGTATCTTTGTCAATGAACATATTCATTTAGTGCCATCGGATCGACAATATTCATCTAAGTTATACAATATTATTGATGTTAATCGTGATAATTTTAGTCAATTTATGGCTTGGCCTAAGTTTGTCAATAATGAAGCAGACACATCAAATTTTTTAGATAATTGTTCAGTTGAGCACCAAAAAGATATTACCAAAACTTATGTAATTTTACTGGATAATAATCCTGTCGGCTTATTGTCTTTTAATCGAATAGATAAAAACAATAAGACAGCCTATATTGGTTATTGGCTCGATAGCCAAGCAGAAGGTAAAGGTATTATGACACAAGCAATTCAAGCACTTACTCACTACTATGCATCACAAAAAATAATTAAACGATTTGTTATTAAATGCTCAGTGGATAATCCTAAAAGTAATGCGGTTGCTAAGCGATGCGGTTTTAGTTATGAAGGAACACTTAAACAGGCTGAATATTTAAATGGAATTTATCATGATCAAAATATTTATGGTCTAATTTCAATGTACCTTTAAAATTGTCACCAAATTATAACAAAATAATTCCTCACTAACTTTATATTAAATATTTTATTACTGATTAAATTAAAAGGCCTGACTCCGGTTGAATATCGAAATCAGGCCTTACAAGCAGCTTAATAAAAGTGTCCAACTGTATGGGGTCACTTCATAATGTCGGTTTTTACTTTTATAACGTTGAAATGATTCATTTCAAAATAAGTTAAATATATTCTCTGATTATTTACTAAACACGTTACCATAAAGAGCTAACAGAGCAACGATGATCATTGTAGAAACTGCAATGGTATATTGCATTTTCACTTTATATTTTTTCATTTCACCAAGTGAAAGCTCTTTATTCTTATTCTTTCTGTGGTAATAATAATATAAAGGTAAACCGATTAAAGTTAGAATGATTGACGCAATACCATTAAAAGTTTGATAAACAAGCATACCATAAATAACATACATAGCCCCTAGAATTGCGATAATTGGAATGATTGGATAACCAATAACTTTATAAGATCTTGGGATATCGGCATATTTTTTACGAGCGATGATTACACCAATAAATGTTAATAAATAAAATACCCAAATTGAAAACATTGAGATTTCAGATAAACGATCAGCATCCAGTAAAATTGAATATAAAAAAGAAAATATCACTAATACACATATAGCATTAACTGGTGAGCGACTATCATCATCGATTGTACTTAAATAACGCGCTCCAATGATGGTTCCTCGTTCTGCCATACTGAAAATTGTACGAGATAACGTCATAATATAACCATTAATCCCACCTAAAATTGAGATCATAATGCCAACCGCAACTAAATTACCACCCAAATTGCCAAACATACGTTGTGAGGCAACGGCCGAAGCATCATGACCAAGTGATACCATCTCTTGGACAGGAAAAATTTTAAACAATGCAATATTGATACAGGCATAAACAACAACTAAAAATATGATACCCAAAATAATTGCTTTAGGTAGCACTTTTGCCGGATTATGAATTTCACCAGCAACAGAGGCAACTTGAGCCCAACCATCATAAGCAAATAAAGTAGCCAAAATAGCTACAGCAAATGGAGCATAAGTTTCAATCCCTTGACCACTAGCACTAAATAATGCTACTTGACCATTACCTTTCCATAGTCCAAATACGGCTAACAATAAAATAGGAATAAGCTTACAAGCAGTAGCTATCGTTTGCAAATAACCTGCTTGCTTAACGCCAATAGCGTTAATAACAGCAATAAATCCTAAAACGCCAGCACTTACTGCCATTTTATAAGAATCATCAATACCAAATAACAGGCAAAATACCGAACTAAAATATCCTACCAATGCCCCAACTAATGATGGAGCAAAAAGCACGGTAATCATCCAACCATAAAGATGAGAAACTTTTGAGCCGTAAATTTTTTCCAGATAAACCAACATACCGCCCGTTCGTGGAAACATAACACCTAATTCACAAAGCGTTAATCCACCACAAATAGAAAAAACACCACCAATAATCCACGCTAACAGCGCATAGTTATAATCACCGGCAACTTCTAATACGGCAGGTGGTTTCATAAATGCGCCAGCCCCTAAAACCATACCAACAACCAGCGACAATGCAGAAACTAAACCAAGATCTTTCCGTAAATTATTTTCTAAATTGTGATCTTCCATATAGGTCCTCTTAAAACATATTAAATTAGCGAGCAAAATTGATTTATGATAGGGATTTATTAATAAAATACAAGAAAGATTAATATTATTGATAGTAAAGGTAGCGAAAGTAAAACGGATAAATTAATATTTGATCATGAAAAAAGCCAGCATTAAGCCAGCTTTTATTGGTTTTTAACTTAATATAGAAAACAATTATTTCTGTTTTTTCATTTTCATATCAACAACCATACGACCACGAATTTTACCTTCTCTCATTTCGTTAATCATATCATTGATATCTTCTAATGGACGTTTTTCAACAATTGGTACAACTTTACCTTCAGCACTAAATTGGAATGCTTCGGCTAAATCTTGACGCGTACCAACCAATGAACCTAAAACTTGAATACCATCTAATACTGTTTTAGGAATACTTAAATCCATCGTTTCAGAAGGTAAACCTAAAGCGACAACTCTACCTAAAGGACGAACAGACTCAATTGCTTGATTAAAAGCAGTTTTAGTTACTGATGTTACCACCGCACCATGCACACCACCACCTGTATGTTCTTTAATATAAGCACCTACGTCTGCCACTTTTTTAGGGTTAACAACCAAGTCGGCACCCAGTTCTTTACATAGTTCTAATTGGCTGTCACTATTACTAATCGCCACTACTTTATTGTTAAACACTTTTTTGCCATATTCAACTGCCAAAGTGCCTAAACCGCCAATACCAAATACCGCAAGCCATTGACCTGGTTTTGTGTCTGCAACTTTTATGCCTTTGTAAGTTGTTACTCCAGCACAAGTTACGCTAGTTGCTTGAGCTGGATCTAATCCTTCTGGTACTTTAACTGCGTAATCTGCTTTGACAATACACTGTTCTGCCATACCACCATCGACACTATATCCAGAATTTAAAACATTACGGCAAAAGGTTTCCTGACCTGAAATACAATATTCACATGAACCACAACCAGCATGGAACCAAGCAATACTAACACGATCACCAATTTTTAAACTTTTCACATCTGGAGCTATTTTAGTAACGATCCCTACTCCCTCATGTCCAATAACACGACCAGGTTTTTTACCAAAGTCACCTGCCGCGACATGAAGATCTGTATGACAAAGACCACAATATTCAACTTCAACTAAAGCTTCGCCTGCTTCCAATGGACGGAGAGGAATATCTTTAATTTCAACTTGACCATCGCACTCTTGTCTAACAACTGCTGCCTTCATTTTTTTCTCCTAAATAATTTTAAAATAAAATATAACTTAGTTTATTCTATCCTAACTATGTTGAAAAAAAATGAGGTATTTCACAAAATTATTAAAAAGTTTGATTATTTAATAATCCTGATTGAAACGTATATCTAACCTCAAAGTTTTTGACAAAAATCTAGAATTGCTAAAAAACATCCTTAATTAACTTTATTAATTGTTTGCTCTGTTTTTTTATTTTGCTGTTATCTCTTGAATGATAAATCATACCAATAAACTTAATTATGAATTAACCTAATGACTTGATAACTTAAAGTAAGTTAGCGATAGATAATCAAAAGTGCTTGATTAATTTTTATATTTATCTCATAAAATTTTTAGATCAATTAATGATGGTATAAGGCTTTTTGAAAGATTAAGCCATGAAATAAATAGAAAATCACAGACAGGAAAATGTTTTTATATTTTAAAGGAACGAGCCTGAATACTCGTTCCTTATTTAACATTTAAAAAATTATGGTTAACCAATATCTTTTGCAATGTATTTTTGACTATTATTATTCATTAATAAAAATAGTCCAATTAATGCACCGAGTGCGAATAACCCAACCACATACATAGCTGGTGCCATTTTGCTCACAAAGTCACTCAAAAATGATATGAGTAATGGCGTTAATCCTCCTGCAATGGCATACGCCATATTAAATGAAAACGACACTCCACTATAACGAATTTGGGTAGGAAAGACTTTCACCATAAAGTAGGCAAAAGATCCAACAATACCCACGCAGAACCCTGCTAGGGAATAAGTGATAAATAAAAGTTGATGATTATCTAAGGATAAATAAAAAATAGCGATAGCAAGCGCTGCAAGAATGCAACCAATCAATATGACCTTACCCATCGTAAACTTATCCATCATCATGCCATAAAAAGTACAACTTATAATCAGACCTATTATTGCTAATATATTGCCTTGTAGTGCATCAATTGGTGAATAATCAAATGATTTTTGTAATAAAATAGGCGTCATTAACATAATAACCATAATACCGGCAGATAAAACCCAAGTCAGTAACATTGATAATACTGTCTGTGGTAAATATTGAGTTATCACGGTAACAACAGGAATTTTATTCGATAATTCTTGTTGTTTACGTTTTTGAATTTCAAGAAAAATGGGAGTTTCTTTTAACCAACGGCGCAAATACATTGCGATCAAACCAAAAATACCACCAATAATAAAAGGAATACGCCATCCCCAATCGATTAATTGTTCGGATGAGACGCTTTTATTCATAACAGTTGAAACCAAAGAACCGAGTAAAATACCTAAACTTAAGCCACTGGTTAAAATTCCACATGCTAATCCAATTTTATCTTTTGGCACATGCTCAGCAACAAACGTCCAAGCACCGGGTACTTCGCCCCCTACTGCCAATCCCTGACATAATCGCATAAGTAATAATAATAAAGGTGCAAAAATTCCAATATCGGTATAAGTAGGTAAACAACCGATAAATAATGTCGGTAATGCCATAAGCAGAATACTAAGTGTAAACATTCGTTTGCGACCAAATAAATCACCAAAGTGCGCCATAATAATTCCGCCAAAAGGACGAATTAAATAACCTGCAGCGAAAATACCGAATGTTTGTACCTGACTTAACCATGCAGGCATATCATCTGGAAAAAATAGATGACTGATAGTAATTGAAAAGAATACAAATATAATAAAATCATAAAACTCTAAAGCCCCGCCTAAAGCAGACAGAGCTAATGTTTTGTAGTCTTGTTTATTTAAAGTACGCGTTTGCGTAATTGGTGTCGTGTATGACATAGTTTTCCTTGTAAATTATTTTTTACACAGAGTGTGCGTTAATCTACTAATATACCTGAACAACATTTTTTTTAAAGACAATATCAACAAATATGACAACCTACATTTTATTATTGGCATGAAATAAAAACTTTTTTAAATATAAGCGATTTGATCAAATAAACAGCACTAAATGATTAATATATGTTAAAAATTAAAACTACAATCAAATGATATTTTTAAATGGAGAGTTATAAAATGGCTATAAAACATATTACTCGAGGTAAATTCACACGCATGCAACAATTATCGAACCAGGATGGCGTTATTGCGGCATTAGCAATTGACCAACGCGGTTCAATGGTAAAAATGATGGAGTCGGCAGTCGGTAAAGATCGCTATCATGTAGATATGGTGTATGAATTTAAAGAGCTTGTCTCACAAGAATTAACAAAATATGTTAGTGCAATCTTGTTAGACGAAGAGTATGGCTTTAAAGGTATGACTAAAAAAAATAAAGATGCTGGATTAATTATATCTTATGAAAAAACAGGATATGATGCCAATACTCCAGGTCGACTACCTGATGTATTGCCAGAAGACTCTCTACAACGGTTATTAAAAAAAGGAGCCGATGCTGCAAAAGTCTTGGTTTATTATAATCCAGATGATCCTCAAGATATTTTAGAAAAAAAACATGCATTTTTAGAACGTATCGGTACAGAAGCAAGAGCAGCGGATATCCCGTTATTTGTTGAGCCGATTGTCTATGATAATGTAGTAACAGATGATAAAAGCCCTGAATTTGCCAAAATAAAGCCTCAAAAAGTCATTAACACCATTAAAGAGTTCACTAAAAATCAATATTATATTGATGTACTAAAAGTTGAAGTTCCAGTACTTTTCAAAAATGTTGAAGGATTTAATGATAATAATGTTGTTGTTTACACCCAAAAACAAGCAGCTGATTACTTTAAACAGGCCAGTGACGTAGCAACTCGTCCATTTATCTATTTGAGTGCTGGGGTACCAACCAAAACTTTCCATCAAGAATTAATTTTTGCGGGTGAAAATGGCGCTAAATACAGTGGTATTTTAGGTGGACGTGCAACATGGTTTGAAGGTGTTGCAGCGTATGCCAAAGAAGGTAAAGAGGGCTTAAAACGCTGGTTAGACAAAACTGGACGTGAAAATGTTGAGCACCTCAATAAAATTTTAAAACAGTATGCGACACCTTGGTACGATATTTATGGTGGCAAACAAAACATAGAAGTGATCGATATTAAATTAAGCGATTAATTAATTTCAAATCCAATCCCAATAGTTATAAATTATAAGTAAGCAAAGATAGAGTACAGGGTTTTATCCTATTTACCTGTACTCTCTTTTAAAGTTCTAAAAATTTTATCACCAAGATTAACTACCCAAAAAAGATAAATTAAAACCTCCTGAATAATTTTAAATTGCTTTATCAAAAAATAAGTTCACTTTGGTTAGTTTAGACATTGACTCGATATAATCCTTAACTTTAGGCGGAAAACGTAATCCTTTTACACAAGTCAAATTACGTAAAACAGGAAACAGACAGATATCATCTAAAGATAATTGCCCATTACACGCTTGTGGCGAGATAATCAATGGTTCAAGCTCGTTTAATAACTTGGATATTTCAGATACCAATGAATCAGTTTGTGCTAAGCATTCATCAAATGAGCCGATTTTTTTAGTTTTACTCGTGACAAAGTAATTGATCGCACTTTGAGTTGCAAATTCTGCTAAGCCAAGTTTGATATAACGTGGACACTCTAATTTATAATCATATTGCTGTAGTTGTTTAATTAATTTTTCAATATTTGGCGATTTTGGGCCGATTAAGATAGGCTTTCCTCCATAATGATTATCGACATAATCAACAATATCCAGACTTTCAGGCATATAACTGCCATCCTCTTTTTGTAAAATTGGTGCCATCTTTTGACCAATCATACTTTCGGGAGACTTAAAATCATCACTCAAAAATACATGTAGCTCAACAGGGATATCTTTTAAACCAAAAATCATTCTAGCCCTTACACAAAAAGGACAGTGTTCATAAATATATAATTTCATTTCTACCTCCTTAAGCAATCAATAGCCCATAATAAATAGGCAAACCCTATAAATGCCAGCATGACAATGCTCGCATTAAACAATGCATGTGGATAACCGATTTTTGTCACATTGATAAAAGGATACGGATAATAATGAGTAAAAAAGCCTAGTACAAAAATATAAACGGCATAAATTAACATGGTAGTTAATGATCCTATAATGACGCGAAAGCTAATGCGTCGAAAGGGTCCCCAAATCAGCCAACTCAATATGCCTAGTAGAGGAATAACAACATGTAAACTTTCATTAGCGAATCGCATAAATATATTTGGTGGAACATGAATGCCACGTAAAAGCGAGTTATACACAATAGCCGTTATAATTACACCTACCAACCCATTTAATCGAATAATACGAAAAATAAAACGATTACAATTCGGACTAAAAGCTAACCATAAACAACTTATTGCCAACATAAGGTTAGATAATACAGTAAAAAAACTATAATAAAACACCATACGCCCTATTGATGTTGCTGGCTGCCAGCTTCGAAGCTGCATATGCCAATAAGTATAAGTTTCAAGACCAACAACCAACAGCACATATAATGCAATAAAAAGATTAATATTTCGTTTTAACATAACAAATATAAAAAAATAAAACCGTATTGCAGTATATATCAGTAAATCTAAAAAAAAGAAATTATAAAAATAGATTAATTTGTTATTTTTAATAAAAATAATGTCAAAACTTTTATCCTATGAGAGTATTTTAATAAAAGTCGTTTTTTAGATATAAAAGCTTAATCTAAATTCTACTCACTGCTCACTGTTATAAATCGCGCTTAGAATTTAAATTTAGAATGTTTTTATTATGAAATGGTATAGACTCCTGAATATTTTTTACAAAATAAACTATAACTTACTAATATAATTGTATTTTTATATAAACTCAACCCAGTTATTTATTCAAACTAAAATCCTATTTTTTGTTCTAACAATAATTAAAAAAATTTTTCATCATTGTACAGTCCTTTATTTTTGTCAAAAAGTTTCAGGTAATGGCTATGTCTGAGTAAAAAGGATTTTTATATATAAATCTTAATAAAATTCAGTGAAAAATTATCCAATAAAAAATCTGCAAAAACCAAATTCTTTTAGTCCTTGTTTGATCATGTTCAGGTGACAAACTTTTAACGATATTTTATTTTATTTATTTATTAATAATATCATTAAGTTATCCATCTAATTAAAATTTAAAGAAATGTAAAAAAAGATTGCAAAATATACAAAACAGTGTATTTTAGATTATTTTTAATATCTGACTGATTTTAACACCTTACTGCCTATTGGCAATTTTTATAATAATTATTAACTGGTCAGATAAAAATAATAAATAGTTCAATAAAACAAAGTTGTATTTGCAGTACACATGAAATATATCGAGGATAACATGGATAAAGGACTAACCAATTTGGTAAATCAATTGGGCAATGGTTTAAGTCGAGGCTTAAAGCAAGGTTTGGTTAATGGAGTCGGTCACAATCGCTATACGTTAAATATTGATGGTTTGCCTACTGAGGTTTCAGTTTTACAGGTTGAAGGTAATGAGCAACTTAATCAGCCTTGGCATTACACCATTACCTTTACCAGCTCGGATAAACAACTTTCTGTTGAGTCATTTCTTAATCAAAATGCCCGTTTGAGTTTTAACCCGGCAAATTCTAACAATTTAAGTGATATTGCAACGAAAGGACTTGATGCACTTAATTCCTTAACTTCGGCTAATCCATTAGATGCATTAAAACACTCTGAGCCATTAAAACAGTTAGATAAACTTAAACAATCCAATCCACTTGATTCACTTAACTCTTTAACCCAGTTTAATCCGCTTAATCCGTTAAATTCATTATTATCTCAGGGTGGCTCACGCACTCTTTATGGTGTGGTTACTCAATTCAGTCAGTTATCGGTGAGTAATGACGAAGCCCGTTATCAAGTTGTATTATCCTCGCAATTAGCCAAACTGGCATTAAGTCATAACTGTGCTATTTTTCAGAATCAAAGCGTTATCAGTGTGGTTGAAGAGGTCTTGCGTGGTCATGGTTATACCGGGATTGATTATCGTTTAGCACTTAAAGAGCAGTACCCTGAACGTGAATTTATCACCCAGTGGCAGGAGAGTGACCTTGAGTTTATTCAAAGACTGCTTGCTGATGTGGGGGTCTATTTCCGGTTTGAAACCCATGGTGAACATAATTGTGATGTAATGGTCATCAGTGATTATGAGCAAGGTTATCAGCAGGTGGCTGATATTGTGTATAAACAACCGAGCGGCACACTGGATAACGGTGTTGAAAGTGTCTGGGATATAACCTTGCACAGTCAGATGGTGGAATCATCGGTACAAGTACAGGATTATAACTACCGAGATGCGCAGGCGAATTTACTGGGTGAGGTTAACAGCCAACAGAAAGATAACACCACTTACGGTACCGATTATCGTTATGATGAGCACTATAAAGGGTTAAGTAGCAATGGTGACAGCAATAATGGAATTGATAGTGACACCAACAATAATAATGATGACGATGATGATGAAAACAGTGGTGATATCGATACCGATGACAGTCAAAGCAGTAACGGCAATAGTAATGACAACGACAATAATAGCGATAA
>NZ_JACFPX010000029.1:0-16780 GCF_016101765.1 Gilliamella sp. B14448G11
TATGATAATTTTTAAATCTCGACTATATTTTGACATAAAAAGACCCCCAGTTAGTGGTTGTCCAACTATTGGGGGTCACTTCAAAGGTGCGCCTTTTTTATGTTCTATGTATTGTTTTTCATTAATAGCTACTTAAGACTCGTGCAGGATCGATTTTACAAGCTCTTTGAGCTGGATAATAGCTAGCAAGCAAACTTAACAACATTGCTGTAATAAACACAATCACAACATCAACAAGATGAATTTCAGACGGTAAAAAGTCAACAAAATAGATGTTACTGTTAAGGATTTTATGCCCCATCAAAGATTCCACGAGTTCCATGAGATTTGATAGTTGCCATGATAAAATCACCCCTAAAATCACCCCGATTAAACTTCCAATTAATCCTGAAATGACTCCATACCAAATAAAGATATGTTTAATTAAACGATTAGTTGCACCGAGTGTTTTTAAAATGGCAATGTCACGTTGTTTATCTTTAACAGCAATTACTAATGTCGAAACAATGTTGAAACAAGCGACACCAATAACAACAATCATAGCCAAATACATAATCTCTCTGATCATTTGAATGTCACGATACATAAAACCGTAAGTTTGTTCCCAACTATTAAACGATAAGTTTTCATCCAGAGCTAACGCTGCCTGGCTAATAATATATCTAGCCTGATAAACATTATCTACATTGACCATAATGCCTGTGACGCTGTCGCCCATATTCAGTAACTTTTGTGCATCGGCTAATGGGAGCAAAGCAACACTATTACTAAGGCTTCCGCTTAAATCCAAAATTCCGATAACTTGCAAACGCACTCGTTTCGGAGGTTTAAGTTGATTAGAGTCGCTAGATACTGGTATTAATAAAGTCACCCAATCTTTTTCTTTTACAGCTAGCGTTTTGGCTAAACCAGAACCAATAATAATTTGTTGATTATCAGCTTTAAATTTTTGCCATTGATTATTTAATACATAATTAGGTAGTGTACTTATTGATTTTTCTTGATCGGGATCGATCGCTTCTACTTCAACTGCGCCAAGTTTACTCGCATTCTCAATTAAACCCGTAAAATTAACAAAAGGTGTAGCTGAGACAATGTGACTATTTCGTTTTAATTCATCTCGAACATCTCGCCAATTATCCAGATAACCATATTCGGGATAAAACTGCCCATGTGGAACAACGGACAATACTCGATTATGCAGTTCACGCTCAAAACCATTCATTGCACTTAACCCAATAATTAAAGCCGCAATACCAATGGCAATACTGAATGTGGAAATAATTGATATCAACGACACCATCCCACTTTTACGGCGTCCTTTGCGGAACTTAATGGCGGTGATTAATGATAAATTCATTGTAATTATCCATTAAATTTTTTCGGTTAATGAACGATTAGACAATTGTCCATCGCGCATAATTAATTGGTTATCAAGTTTATTGGCGAGTTCCAGATCATGTGTGACCACTAAAAAAGCCGTGCCATGATCACGATTCAAACTTATCAATAAATCAAAAATGGAATCAGCCGTGGTTTTATCCAGATTACCTGTAGGTTCATCAGCCATTACCAGTGCTGGATTGTTGATAAGAGCTCGTCCTATTGCCACACGCTGGCGCTCTCCACCAGACAGTTCAGACGGTCTATGATTTGCACGTTTAACTAAATTAAGCGATTCCAGCATTGCCATTGCTCGCTTTTTTGCATCATTAGGCTTTGCACCACTAATTAAGAGTGGCATAGCAACATTTTCTAATGCAGAAAAATCGGGTAATAAGTGGTGAAATTGATAGACAAACCCTATTTCTTGATTGCGAAGGTGAGCTTTTTCTTTTTCAGAAAGCTGATTTAATTGCTGAGACTTAAAAATGATTTCACCCGAAGTTGGTTTATCCAGTCCACCAAGAAGATGTAACAATGTACTCTTACCCGATCCAGAACTCCCAATAATCGCTAATAGAGATTTCGAATGGATATCAAACGATACGTTTTTTAAAACTTCGGTGACCATTTTGCCTTCATTATAAGTTTTACAAAGATTTTTTGCTGAAAGCAAGATTTGTGAATTATTCATAACGTAACGCCTCGGCTGGTTGAATATTGGCTGCACGATAGGCAGGGTAAATAGTTGAAATTAGCGCTAACATAAGTAATCCAATAAAAATAACGATAATTTGTGTGGGTTCAACCAGCGACGGCAATTGAATACCAGCAAACGATAATCCAAACAATTGCATGATTTCATTTAAGTAACAAGCCAGTAACAACCCTATAGCACTACCTAATAGTGTTCCAATAATTCCTGAACTAGCGCCTTGAATAATAAAAATTAACATGATTTTAAATCGAGATAGACCTTGGGTTTTTAAAATCGCCACTTCACCTTGTTTTTCCATCACTAATAAACTTAACGATGTAATAATATTAAAAGCTGCCACAATAACAATCAAACTGATTAATAGTCCCATGACATTTTTTTCCATTTTGATAGCTTGAAATAGTTCTCCTCGTTTTGCTCGCCAATCATTAAAGACTAGTCCTTCTGGTAATGGAGTGTTTGTTACTGAGGTAATCTCTAACGGCTTATCTAAAAACAAACGCCAACTTGTTATTATTCCTTCTTGATAGCGAAGCAGATGACGTGCATCAGTCTGGTTAACATAAATTAAGGCTTGATTGATGTCATGATTGATTGAAAACAGTCCAACGATATTAAATAACCTTTGTGAGGGAATACGGCCAACTGGGGTGATCTGACTGGCATCAGTTACCATCAAGCGAATTTTATCGCCAACGGTTACACCCAGTTGATTGGCTAAAGTTAATCCAATAATGACATTATATTGCCCAGGCACAAGATCCGATACTGAACCACTATAGACATAATCGTTAATTGGATCACCATCATCTGGGTTGATTCCCATTAACGTGCTGACCATAATACCTTGTTCACTTTGCAAAACGACATCGCCTGTAACTAAAGGTGCCACATGATTAACACCGTTAATTTTCTTAAATTGGTCGCCCGCAATCTTATTAGGATCAATACGACCTTGCGATGTGGTTATCTGAGCCTGAGGCAAGAATTTTAGTATGCTCCCCTGCATTTGATCTTCTAGTCCATTCATGACCGACAACACAACAATCAAGCCAATGGAGCCAAGCATAATACCGAGCATTGATAACCATGACACAAAGCGACCAAAACCATCAGTCTTTTGCCCATAGACATAACGCAAACCGATAAAAAATACTAATGGACGAAATATTTTTGACATAAACGTATATATTACCTGAAACTTTTTGACAAAGTTTAACGAGTTAATTACAAAGTGCCTATCATACAGGATTAAACAGTTATAGAAAACAACCTCATACTTACGTTATAATCTAACATTAATTATTCAGCGAAACCATGCAAAATCAACATGTCAAAAACTCTTAATATTTCAACATTAATTCCTAAAAAATCAGGTGAAGTCAAACAAATTGGGCAGTTAATCGGATCATCTCTATCCCAATTTTGTGCTCAAGCCATTGATGCACACGATGGTTTAGTGGTGATTATTACAGATGATATGCAACAAACAACACGTATTCATGAAGAACTGAGACAGTTTTCACCACATCCTGCTATCTTTTTTCCTGATTGGGAAACACTGCCTTATGATAGTTTTTCACCGCATCAAGACATTGTCTCTGAGCGTCTCTCTTGCCTTTATCATTTAGGACATTTGACAAAGGGTGCTTTGATTTTACCGATAAATACCTTAATGCAAAAGGTCTGTCCACAAAGCTATTTAGGCGGACATGTGTTTATCATGAATAAAGGTCTGCAAATTAGCCGTGAGAATTTACGTTTGCAACTTGAAAATGCAGGTTATCGCTCTGTCAGTCAAGTGATGGAACATGGCGAATATGCAACTCGTGGTGCTCTATTTGATATTTACCCTATGGGCAGTGATAAACCTTATCGTATCGATTTTTTTGATGACGAAATAGATAGTATTCGCACATTTGATGTTGAATCTCAACGCACACTTGATGAAATAACTGAAATACAATTGTTACCAGCCCATGAGTTTCCATTTGATAAAACTGCGATCGAACTGTTTAGAAGCCAATGGCGTGAAAGATTTCCAGTCAGATTAGAGCCAGAAAGTATTTATCAACAAGTCAGCAAAAATATTTTACCAACAGGCATTGAGTATTGGCAGGCCCTCTTTTTTAATGAGCCATTAACGCCCCTGTTTTCATATTTCTCAACTAACACACTCATTATTAACACCGTCAATATTGAGGCTCATGCCAATAAATTTTGGCAAGATGTTAACCAGCGTTATGATAGTCGTAAAGTCGATCCTATGCGACCATTATTAGAGCCTGTAATCATTTGGTCAAAAACCGACGAAATATTTGCCGATTTTAAAAAATACCCAAGAATGGTTTTATCGCACGAAGTTATCAGTGAATCTAATAAAAATGTTAATTTGGCTTATTCAAATTTGCCTGACCTTGCGATTGCTATTCAACAAAAAGATCCCTATTTGCAATTCCATCAATTCATCGAAAATTTCACAGATAAGATTGTCTTTTCGGTTGAATCAGAAGGTCGTAAAGAAGCGTTACAAGAAATTTTAGGACGAATTCGTATTCATCCAACAACGATTAACCAACTAGATAAAATACATCATGTCGATGATCGCTTCTGTATAATTCTAGGTGCAAGTGAGCAAGGTTTTATTGATCAATCCGATAATTTTGCCTTTATCACTGAAAATGAATTATTAGGTCGCCGAATTATTCGACGTAAAAAAGAAAATAAACAAGCAATTAATACCGATACACTCATTCGAAGTTTGGCAGAATTAACACCCGGTAAACCTGTTGTCCATTTAGAGCATGGTGTGGGACGTTATGCGGGTCTAACCACGCTTGAAACAGGTGGCATTAATGCAGAATATTTGATCTTACTTTATGCCAATGAGACTAAGCTATATGTGCCCGTATCATCTTTAAATTTAATCAGTCGCTACTCAGGTGGGGATGAAGAAAATGCTCCACTGAATAAACTTGGCTCGGATGCATGGAGTAAAGCTAGACAAAAAGCGGCCGAAAAAGTACGAGATGTCGCAGCCGAATTACTCGATATTTATGCTGAGCGAGAAAGCAAACCGGGGTTTCAATTTAAGCAAGATCGAGAGCAATATGAACTGTTTTGTGAAGCTTTTCCTTATCAAGAAACGGAGGATCAACAAAACGCAATCGGTGCAGTAATTGGCGATATGTGTTCGCCTTATGCTATGGATCGATTGGTTTGTGGTGATGTTGGTTTCGGTAAAACTGAAGTTGCTATTCGAGCAGCATTTTTAGCGGTAATAAATCATAAACAAACCGCAGTTTTAGTCCCTACCACTCTACTTGCTGAACAACATTACGAAAACTTTTGTGATCGCTTAGCTAACTGGCCAATCCGAATTGAAAGCTTGTCCCGTTTTAAAACAGCTAAACAACAACAAGCGATTATTCAAGCTCTAGGTGAAGGTAAAGTAGATATCGTAATTGGTACTCATAAACTACTACAAGAAGATGTTAAATGGAAAGATCTTGGTTTATTGATCGTCGATGAAGAACATCGCTTTGGTGTTCGCCAAAAAGAACGAATTAAAGCGATGCGTGCCAATATTGATATATTAACCCTCACTGCTACGCCAATTCCACGTACGCTTAATATGGCAATGAGCGGTATGCGCGATCTTTCGATTATTGCTACCCCACCCGCTCGTCGTTTAGCGGTTAAAACCTTTGTACGCGAATACGATGATCTGGTGATTCGAGAAGCAATTTTACGTGAAATCTTACGTGGCGGTCAGATCTACTACTTACATAATGATGTTTCAGACATTGAAAAAGTAAGTGAAAAACTTGCTGAATTAGTTCCAGAAGCGCGTATTGCCATTGGTCATGGTCAAATGCACGAACGTGACTTGGAACGAGTCATGAATGACTTTCATCATCAACGCTTTAATTTACTGGTTTGTACCACAATTGTCGAAACGGGGATTGATATTCCGAATGCAAATACGATCATCATTGAACGAGCTGATAAATTTGGTTTGGCGCAATTACATCAGTTGCGAGGTCGTGTTGGTCGTTCCTATCATCAGGCTTATGCTTACTTATTAACGCCACATCCAAAACTACTTAGTAAAGATGCTAAAAAACGTCTGGAAGCTATTGCATCACTTGAAGATTTAGGTGCAGGTTTTGCTTTAGCAACACATGATCTTGAAATTCGGGGGGCGGGAGAATTATTGGGCAGTGACCAGAGTGGTCAAATAGAAACGATTGGCTTTAATCTATATATTGAATTACTCGATGATGCGGTTAAATCACTTAAGGAAGGTAAAGAGCCAACCCTTGAATCGCTTCTTAATAACCAGCAAACCGAAGTTGAATTACGTTTACCAACTTTGATTCCTGACGATTTTATTCCTGATGTTAATACCCGACTGTCATTATATAAACGGATTGCTAGCATTGAAGCAATTGACGAATTAACAGATATACAAATCGAAATGCGTGACCGGTTTGGTAAGCTACCCGATGCCGTACTATTTTTATTAGAAACAACTAAAATTCGTTATCAGGCAAGCAAATTAGGGATCACTAAAATTGAATTCGGTGAAAAAGGTGGTTTTATTGAATTTGGTAAGAACAATAAAATTTCTGTGGATTATTTAATTGAAATGATTCAAAAATCACCAAAAAATTATCGCCTTGAGACCGCAAATCGATTAAAATTGCTGAGTTCACATTTAGAACGAAGTGATCGTATTGGATATATTAAAAATTTGTTGGCTGATTTTTCTAACCATCAAGAGTTATAATGGATAAAATATAAAAAGAGAATTAAGATGAAAAAAAGTATAATAGCGACAGGAGTTATTGCAATATTAGCATTCGGATATATTGGGACTTCAATGTATACCGGAAATTTAATCGAAGAAAACCTCGACACTAACTTAGCTGAGTTTGCCCAGCAAGTTAACAGCAGTCAACAAATTTTTAATCTACAAATTTCACATAATAATGATGAAAAAGGGATATTTTCGACCAAAACACATCTTAAAGTCACCTTGACACAAAAAAACCAAATAATTAATGACGATGATCCTGTTATTGTATTATATGATGATGATGCAACCATTCATCATGGTCCATTCCCTTTAGCCGCCCTTGCTAATGGTTCATTTTCCCCTCAGTTAGCTTGGTTAGAATTTGCTATAACCGAAAAAACCAATCCAACACTATGGAAATTAGCTGGCAATAAACCTTTTATTTCTGGTCATGCAGGTTTAAGTTACAGCGATTATCTTACCGTCAAATTAACAACTGAAGGCATCAAACTAACCCATTCCGACTTTGATCTTATTGAGGATGACGGTGTATTTGAACTAGGTAAATGGAATATTGTATTTGAAAAGCAGAATAATGGCTCTGACCTATCGATGGAAGCATCCCTTGATAAACTTAATCTTGTAATAGACCCAAATAACGTAATTTCTTTCAATGGGTTAAATATGTCACTTAAACCAGAACAAGATAAATCTACTGTTGACTATGATATAAATATTAGTAGTTTAAAAATGAAAAGTATTGAATATGGTTCATATACCGATATCGATTTTAATGATTTAACCTCCAAAGGAAATATTAATTATAAAGACTATAAGATCAGTGATCAAAGTGAAATTAATCGATTAACTATATCAACTAATAGAAGTACATCTAGTGCAGCTAATAACATTGTATTGAATAAATTCGTTTTAAACCAGCAAATGGAATTGAACGAAAAAAACCACGCGGTTGATGGATCATTATTCACAAGTGTTGATTCAATTATCTATGGCAAACAAAACTTAGGTAATGGTTCATTGGATTTAAACTTTAAAGGTCTCGACAAGAAAGATATTTTTAATCGATTTTATATGGACTATTTAGATGATTTACAAGACTTTATTGAGGAAATGCCATTTAACACAACCATCACACTTAATAAGCTTAACTGGCATAATGATGCAGGTGATATTAATGTAAGTTTTCTTTTTGATATTAACGATTTAAATTATTTTACTGACGATGAGGATGATACTTCAAGCGAAATTGATGACAAAATAGATGCATTACAATTAAAAATTGAAGCTCCATTTAATGTTATGGCTCGATTTTATGCACAATTCGAAAATTCTCAAAACAGTCAAGTTACTGAACAACAAGTTAATAGCGTCAAATCAAACATTAAGTTAAGTACTGAAATGTTTTTGGGTAACATACCAATTTTTGTTTTCAATAATGGTCAAACCGACGGTATTTTTTCAGATGTCAGTCTCACCAAAGATAGTGATGAAGTTCAAGTCAATGGTGAAATCATGTCAAAGAAAGATTTCTTTTATAATTTTTAATAAATAAAAGTGAACAATTCAATTAGCCTTTTCCGTCAGTTACACTGACGGAATATTAACCTTTAAATGCTAAAAATAATATACTTATGAATACTCATTCTACACCCTTAAATGAAAATCAATTTAAACGCACCATGAAAACCCGACATTTAATTATGCTTTCTTTAGGTGGCGTAATTGGTACTGGGTTATTTTTTAATACTGGATACATTATTGCCACAGCTGGCGCAGTTGGTGCAATAATCTCCTATTTAATTGGTGCGTTAGTGGTGTATTTGGTCATGTTATGTTTGGGTGAGTTAGCTGTTGCCATGCCTGAAACAGGGGCCTTTCATACTTATGCTTCGCGCTTTATCAGTCCCGCTACTGGCTATACAGTTGCTTGGTTATATTGGTTAACTTGGACTGTTGCCTTGGGTTCAAGCTTAACTGCTGCGGGCATGTGTATGCAATACTGGTTCCCAAATATTCCAGTATGGGTTTGGTGTTTAATTTTTTGTTTAGTGATTTTTGCACTAAACATTATTACAGCACAATTTTTTGCTGAAAGTGAATTTTGGTTCTCAATAATTAAAGTCATCACCATTGTCGTATTTATTATTGCTGGTACGGCGGCTATATTTGGTTTTATTCCAATGAAAAATGATATGCCTGCGCCATTCTTACACAACATTACTGATCATGGTTGGTTTCCTAATGGCATAATTCCAATAGTCATGACAATGGTATCGGTAAACTTTGCATTTTCAGGAACAGAGCTTATTGGTATTGCTGCGGGTGAAACCCATAACCCTGAAAAATCAATTCCGTTAGCCATAAAAACCACTATTTTCCGATTAATCATCTTTTTTGTTGGCACCATTTTTGTATTAGCTGCACTTTTACCAATGGAACAAGCTAGCGTTGTGACTAGTCCGTTTGTGATGGTATTTGAAAATATTGGCATTCCTTATGCTGCTGATATCTTTAACTTTGTAATTTTAACTGCGATTTTATCCGCAGCAAATTCTGGACTTTATGCTTCAGGTCGCATGTTGTGGTCACTATCAAATCAAGGTACATTACCAAAATGCTTTGCTCAATTAACCGATAAAGGAATCCCGACAACAGCTATTGCAGTCAGCATGTTAGGAGGATTATTAGCTCTGTTTTCAAGTATCATTGCTCCTAATACCGTATTTGTTGCTTTAACGGCGATTTCTGGATTTGCAGTTGTAGCCGTATGGTTAAGTATTTGTGCTTCTCACTATTTTTATAGAAAACAATTATCACCATCCGAGCAAAAAAACCTTAAATTTAAAGCTCCATTATATCCATTTGTGCCAATTTTAGGTTTTATTCTTTGTCTTGTTGCTTGTATCGGTTTAGCGTTTGATCCTGAACAACGTATTGCGCTATATTGTGGTATTCCGTTTGTGATTGTTTGCTTTATTGTTCATTATTTAACCCAAGCATTGAAAAAACAAGTTAGAAATCATGAAAGATAATAATCCTATAAAACCGCTTTTAGAACAGAAAAAACACATGATCATTGATGGTGCGTTAGCAAGTGAACTGCAACGTCGTGGTTGCGATCTTAATGACAGTCTATGGTCAGCCAAAGTATTAATTGAACAGCCTGAATTAATTCAACAAGTACATTATGATTATTTTAAAGCTGGTGCCGATTGCGCCATTACTGCGAGCTATCAAGCAACGCCAATGGGATTTGCCCAAAAAGGGATTGAGCTGGAAGAATCCATCAAGTTAATTAAAACCAGCGTAAAATTAGCCCAACAAGCAAAAATGCAATATCTAAACGATATAAAAGAGGATAAAGCTCTCTTAATTGCGGGTTCCGTTGGGCCATATGGTGCTTATCTTGCCAATGGTTCGGAATATACGGGCGATTACCAGCTTAGCGAGAGTGAATTTATTGCATTTCATAAAGATCGGGTTACAGCGCTTATAGATGCAGGTGTAGATATTTTAGCCTGTGAAACGATGCCATCATTTTTGGAAATTAAAGCTTTGACTAAATTAATACAACAATTTCCAATGGTTAATTGCTGGTTTTCATTAACATTAAAAGATCAACAACACATTAGCGACGGTACACCATTAACAGAGGTTATTGAATATTTAAATAGCATTGAGCAAATTGTCAGTGTTGGCATTAATTGCATTGCCCTAGAAAAAGTCACACCTGCTTTAGAAGTACTAAGTAAACTAACCAGTAAACCGCTAATTGTTTACCCCAATTCAGGCGAGGAGTATGACCCTACCACTAAACAATGGCATAAAAATCATCATCACAACTGTACTTTTGCCAATCAGTTAGATACATGGATAAAATTAGGCGCCAAATTAATCGGCGGTTGTTGCCAAACAACCCCAGAAGATATTGTTGAAATTCATCAATTATTAAATAAAAAATAGCTTTATTTTATCCACAACTATCCATATATAAGAATCAATGTAAAATAGTATAACAACTGCCGAACTTGTATTAATTCGGTAGTTGTTATTTAATAGCTAATTAAATTTTTTATCGTGAGTAATTATAAGTTACCGTTGCTTTAGAAATGAGATGAGCATTAACCATAAAACCAATTAACGCAGGTGTGGTTTGTTCATTTACGTCTATATGATCAATATCAAGTGCATATAATGTAAATTGATAACGATGGTCAGATTTTTCAGGAGGACATGGGCCGCCGTAACTCGCTACCCCAAAGTCATTACGCACCACTTGGCTACCTTTAGGTAATAGATCAGGGTTATTACCAGCAGAACGCTTAAGTGCAGTTACATCAACAGGAATATTAACTACTGTCCAATGCCACCAGCCAGAGCCCGTCGGCGCATCAGGATCATACATAGTTATTACTAAGCTTTTTGCATCTTTAGGTACATTATGCCACGAAATATTGGGTGATATATTTTCTCCTCGGCAACCGAATTGATTATAAATAAATTTATTAGTAAAACCATCTTTGACAAGATCTGGAACAGCTAACTGCATTTCCGATGCTAAACAGCTAGCAGACCCTAACATTAAGACACAACACATTATCGGTTTTAGTTTATTAATCATATTCATATGAATCCTTATATATATATTTTATTTAATTAGATTAATACATTAATACTTAATGGATACTATAAACATTGTATACAGAAAGATAAATATCATATTTTTGATTTATTTATATTTATTTTAAATAATAATTAATTTGTTATTTTAATATTTATATAATTATTCGCGTTTAGATAAGCATATTACTTACAACTGTATACTTGTAAAAAATATTCAGATATCTATACCGTTTCATTTTTTATCAACACTCATTTTATTCTTTAATATTTTCCATTTTGGCATCATATCTTTTACATCAATCTATTTTTTTCAAAGATATAATCTTAGTTGTTTAGATTTTATCATTTGCAATTTTACAAATGTTAATACGTGATTTTTAACTAACCATATAACCAATATAATGAAGTTTGTTATATAATTTTTTTTATTATGATAGATTTAAAAGACATCATCGCGATTGAAAGACAAATAAGCATTATTTTGAAACTCGTATCGCATTAATAAATAGGATAAAATAAAGATAAATTGTTTTGCTTTTCAATAATATAGTCGTATTATTTTTCTTAAATTTGCATCTTAGTGAAACATGTTAAAAATAGTAAAAGTGTCACCATAATTATTCTTATAATTCAGTATAAACTTCATTGAAATGAATTTAAATACTATTACTAATATTTAATCTATTATTAGTAGAATTATAATATTTTTTCCTAAAAATATCATCATTCTGATTGTTATCATGATTTACTAAAATTCCAAAACTAAGAATTAAATTAAGATTGAAATGATGTTTGATTAAAATTGATTAAGTCATTTGAATAATACCTAAGTTAAGTTGAGCAAACGCATTATTTTTTTGTGCAGATTTTTTATACCAATAAAGCTCTTTTTTGTAGTTATCTAAATCTGAACCCAATCCACTAGTTGTTAAATATAAATTACCTAATTCAACTTGCGCAGGTATATAATCTTGTTGAGCCGATTTTTCTAAAAAATATAATGCTTTTGAACTGTCTGATTTAACATCAAATCCAAATCGATAATTTATGCCTAATTCATATTGAGCTTTTGCATAATTTTGTTTTGCGGCTTTTTCTAACCAAATAAACGATTTTTCAGAGTCACCGCGCTCTGAATAAATAACAGATAAAGCAAATTCAGCTTCTGCATATCCTTGTTCTGCTGATTGCTGATACCAATAAAAAATTTTATTATTATTTTTTTCATCAACGTTTTTCGATAACAGCAAATTTGCTAAATGATGGTGAATATCTTACCAACGATTTACTCTAAAACTTTTCTAATATTAGTTTTTTTCTGGAAGTAATAATGCTTTTTTAACAAGATAATGTTCACCTTCAGGAGCATTAATTAAATCCCAGCTTAAATTATTACCTTGAATTGTTATAACCGCTAAACCATTTATACCGCCAAAAGTACTATCAAAATGAACCTTAATTTTATTGTCAATTAAGGTAGAAGAAAAAAGAATAGGACAATCAATTTTATTACCATATTGGATAATTGAACATAATTCTCCATTAACTTTGTCATTATCCTCAAATTTTAACTCTATTGAGAAAATACTATAGGGTATTTCATTACTGTCTGTATAGATTTCTTTAGTCCAACTTCCTTCTTTAGGTAATGCATGTAAATAATTAAAGTTAAACAGAAACAATAAAATAACAAATATTTTGAATATACAATTAATTTTCATTCAATCTTTACCTTTAAACAATCATCAACTCTATTTAATCAACTCAGGATTGGCAACAAGGTCAATTTTAGTTTCAAATGTTTTTTCGTGCCGTGTATGTTGTTTTATTAATCTTTGATACAAGCATCAATAGCAGAGCAGTGAAGCCATTTTTTAATTATCTTATTTTTTTTTGTTGTATAATTAATCTCATAAAAATTATTTTGTGATCGTACTAAATCAACGATATCTCCCTTAATCAAATACATATTTGTCATATTATTTATATCGGGTTTGTCAAATAGATGGGATTTCATAGTGATATTGTAAGAATTTTCGTAACCAACTACTTTTTTGCTTACAATACAATTCCCTTTTACTGTACCATCTTCCCATCCATAATAGGTAGGCCGTATTTTATGAAACCAATCATCATTATTCATTAACTCATTTAGCTCTTGATTGATTAGATTGTAACAATAAATAGTGGTAACATCTGTATCCGATGACCACACTTGTGATTCGAAACTTACTTTATTTAGCATAAATAAATTTCTATTTTTATTAAATCCTATATCATAATATATTTTATAATGACCTCGATCAGGGAAACGAGTAATTACCCTAAGGATATTATTCTCATCATAGCGGGTTAATATATTCTTGACACGATTTCCACCATCCTCATCAAAACTTGGAATTTTTGTGATTAATTTATTATTTTGATAAAGTTCAATACTATCTCTTTCGCTTTCAGTATCAAATTTTGCGAGGTTAACCACATTATGATCGATATTAAATGTGACTTTTTCAGCATATGAATTTCCAAAAAAAATCATCAAAAAAATAGTTAATATTAATTTAAATTTCATTATTGTATTTTGCCTTGATTAAGGTATTTACTAATCCTTTTTTAGTTAAATAGTTGCCTAGCTTATTTATTTTAAAAAAATACTTTATACGAATTATTTTCAATTTCTACCATTCAAATAATTCCATATAAGATTATTTTTATCGACGGAACAAAGTTTATTAACTGATTCAAGATTAGAATATTTTTCATTACTCCACTGCTATGCAGTTCATCCATACCTTTCTTTTATTTTTTAGATATTTTCTTAGTTAATAATGTGATCAATCACAATTTTAATTAAGTTCTTAATAATTTAATTATTTTAAACAAGTTAATTATTTGTTTTAAGGCTCATCTCCAACCTCTACTATTGAGTAAGTCATCAAAATTAATCTTAAATTTATTAACCTTGTAATTTAAGCAATTTTCAATATTACTGTCTGAAAAAACATTAGTTTTTATACTATTCTCATCTAATTCAAATATTCTATAAAGATACATTGGATCATCTGAAGTTACTTTTTTTGTATGGATTGTATCGCTAATGTATACTTTTGATACAATCCAAGTTTTAGTATGATCTGCTTTTGTTAAAAATGAAATAAATGATAAAAATAGAAAAGTTAATAAATAAAAATAACGAAACATATGCTTTCCTAATAAATCCTTGCTGAACAAATCCTTACTTGTCTTTATTTATTGTTTTTTATGATTAACGATATGATCGTTATTACAAAAAATTTTTTATCTCAATATGTTATCTATTACCATTAGGATAATATTTAAAATATTACTCATAATTTATCTAAATAAGCACAGCCTTCAAAAATTTTATCTTTATAGTTTATAAAAATTTCATATATTGAATCAGGTTCATCAATATTGATTTCACATTTAGATTCCTTATTAAGAGCTCGGATTAATCCAAACACACCATTTTTTGAATGAAAAAAAGCGACAAAATTATTTGTTATAGCAGAGTTTTTTATATCGATTTTTATTGCTATATTGTCTTCTTTCAAATGAAGAAACTGTAATCTATTTTTAGTTATTTTTGCATTCCAAAATGGTTCATAGCCACTTGCATAAAACCCGATTGAATTATTTGTAACTTTATTCCAAAATTTTGTTGGTGATAGCATATCTATCTGTTGCATTTGTTCTGCTTTGGCTTTATTTATCCAATCTATCGTTCCTGTGTTTAAATCCATAAAACTCTGTTCATTATTTTGTGTACTTCCTAAATATAAATATTCTTTATTTGAAGAGTCAATAAATACCTCTTGAGCCAATAGTAATTTAGGAAAAATCAATAAAATTAAAACTAGAAATTTCATAGAATTGCCTTATTTTTTATGAGGATTACCATCTAAAACAAGGGAATATAGATAATTATCCTTTGTATAGAATATGTTAGATTCAGCCTTGTCACCAACAACGTTCATGATTAAATTGTTAATGATTATTTATAAGTATTTTTTCTCTAGTTGGATTAATCTCTAGAAATATTCACCTTTATCCGAAAATCAAATAGACAATTATCTATTTTTAGAGCGTATTTTTTTTGTCTTAATCTTAGAAGCCAGTTGACAAGCATCGGTTAAATCATTTTTGCAAGCTTGATTAAGCCACAATAATGCTTGCTGGTAATTTGATTGAGCCATTTGAATAATACCTAAGTTAAGTTGAGCAAACGCATTATTTTTTTGCGCTGCTTTTTCATACCAATAAACCCCTTTTTTGTAGTTATCTAAATCTGAACCCAATCCACTAGTTGTTAAATATAAATTACCTAATTCAACTTGCGCAGGTATATAATCTTGTTGAGCCGATTTTTCTAAAAAATATAATGCTTTTGAACTGTCTGATTTAACATCAAATCCAAATCGATAATTTATGCCTAATTCATATTGAGCTTTTGCATGATTTTGTTTTGCGGCTTTTTCTAACCAAATAAACGATTTTTCAGAGTCACCGCGCTCTGAATAAATAACAGATAAAGCAAATTCAGCTTCTACATATCCTTGTTCTGCTGATTGCTGATACCAATAAAAAATTTTATCATTATATTCTTCATCAACGTTTTTCGATAACAACAAACTTGCTAAATGATACTGAGCAACCTTATCTCCATTTTCTGCTTTAATGATTAAATTATTTTCGTTATCAATATCAGCCTTTGCAAGATTTATTACCAACAAAATGCAAGTTAATCCGACTGCTGTAATAAATTTTTTATTGAGGTATTTCATTAAGTTCTTCTTCCTCTGTTTCATATAAATTAGCATAATTATATATTTTTTTAGTTAACACCTTACCATTCTTATCATAAGTTGTAGTGATCTTATAATCTTTGCCAAACTCATCAGGATGATAATAATTCGTGCGAACAGGCATACCTAATAAATCATATTCATACCAATTACCTACAGAAATACCTGCCGCATTATAATGACCTTGGCAACCCTGTTCTTTAATTTGACCATTTGGATAATAATCAATGCGTAAAGAGTAACAAAAAGGATCACTATGATTAGCGGCTGACCGTGCTGCACGAATATCAATGTGTTCCTTTTGATTATTGGCAAAAACATTATTTGGATAGGCTACACTAATTAGTACCAATTTTATAAGGTCATTGTTATGATAAACCAACAATAAAAAAAGGTAACAATAATGAC